>JALOMZ010000253.1 GCA_025455205.1 Chitinophagaceae bacterium
CACCAAGAACAAGGTGGACCTCACCATGAGCATTGCCCTGGGCAGTTCCATACAGCTGGCCCTGTTCGTTGCCCCGGTGATGGTGTTGCTGAGTTTTGTGATCGGACCCCATCCCATGGTGCTCAGCTTTAACCGGGCAGAAGTGTGGGGCGTGCTGCTGGCCGTATTGCTCACAGCAGTTATTGCCGGTGATGGCAAATCGAACTGGTACAAGGGCATTCAACTCATTACGCTGTACCTGCTCATAGCGCTGGTATTCTATTTTGTTCCGGAGCAGGGCAATTCCTGATCTATGAAGCAAGAATCCTTCTGGCAGAAAATGATCTACCGGCCAGGGCCGGTGCTCGATCCGATCAGCCGGCTGAGTGAGGTGATCTTCGGGCTGATCATGGTGCTCACTTTCACAGGCTCCATCAGCGTGGCCACTTCCGGCCGCGAAGAGATTGGCGTCATTCTGTGGGCAGCGCTGGGCTGCAACGTGGCCTGGGGCATTGTGGATGCCTTCATGTATATCATGAGCCTGATGATGGAACGGGGCGATGCAGCCAACGCACTGCACCGTGTGCAGCAATCGAAAACTACCCAGGATGCGGCAGCCGTCATCAAAGATTATTTTCCACCGGTGGTGGGTGCGGTTATGCAGGAGCGCCAGTTTGAAGAGATAAGGCAGCAGCTGAAAAATGTTCCGCCGGCGCCTACCCGCGTGCCGGTTTTCTGGCGCGATATCCGGGCTGCCCTGCAGATCTTCCTGCTGGTCACCCTTTCTACCCTGCCCTGCACCCTTCCTTTTGTGCTGATTGCCGATGCGGCTGTGGCGATGCGCGTTTCCAATGCGGTGGCCCTGTGCCTGTTATTCATTGCCGGGTACCAGCTGGGCCGGCATTCAGGGCACAACCGGTGGCTGCTGGGGGTGGTGGTGGCCTTGGTGGGGATAGTGTTGGTGCTGATGACAATGGCCCTCGGCGGTTAGCGGCCCCCTTATTGTTCATTGTAAAATGCCATTGCCATGATTCCGAAATCATCATTGCTGCTGATAGCATTGCTGTATGGTACACATTCGCTGGCGCAGACCAATGATTCTGCAAAAACCAGCAAATGGAATGTGGAAGTCAGCCTGCTCGCCTACTTTGTTCCGGAGGATGCTTACCTGCTGCCTATTGTGAAGGCCAACAAAGGGAAACTGCACCTGGAGAGCCGCTACAACTACGAGGACTTCAATACCTTCTCTTTTTTCACCGGCTACAATATCAGCGGCGGCAGAAAGCTGCAGTATACCATTACGCCCATGCTGGGGTTTGCCGTGGGCAATTCCGACGGCATTGCTCCCGGGCTGGAAGTGGATATGAGCCTGGGCAAATTTTCCTTTTATACCGAAAATGAATACCTCTTTGAACTGAACGATAAGGCAAATTCCTATTTCTACAGCTGGTCTGAATTGTCCTTTGCCCCTAAAGACTGGTGCTGGTTGGGTATATCCTGGCAGCGGCTGCGGCCTTACCAAACAGAGCGCACCCTTGAAAAGGGGTTTACGTTGGGCTTTGCATTCCGAAATGTTGAACTGCAGGGGTATTATTTCAACCCGGGCGCCGATGAAGGTCAGTTTGGCGTGCTGGGCCTCACCGTGTCTTTTTGAGAACCGCGCTATATTCAAGGCATGAAAACAATCGGACTGGTGGGAGGACTCACCTGGCACAGCACCCTGGATTATTACCGTCATATCAACCAGCTCACCAATGAAAGGCTGGGGGGCGACAGCTCCGCCAGAATACTCTTGTATTCTGTTGACTTCAGCGAAATCAAGCGCATGACTTTCACCGCAGACTGGGACGGCATTGCTGCGTTGATCTCCGATGCGGCTGTCAGGCTTCAGCAGGCCGGGGCCGACTGCATGCTGCTGGGCGCGAACACCATGCACCGGGTGTCGGGGCAGGTGCAGCAGGCCCTTGGCATTCCCCTGATCCATATTGCCGATGCCACGGCACAGGCCATACAGGCTCAACACATGCAGAAAGTGGCATTGCTGGGCACACGTTATACCATGGAGATGGACTTCTACCACCAACAGCTGAAAAAGAATGGGGTGGAAGCCATCATACCGGATGAGGCCGACAGGCAGCTGGTGCACGATGCCATTTACCAGGAGATGGGCAAAGGCATTTTTACAGAGGCCACCCGAATGACCTATAATCGGATCATTGAGGAACTGGTGGCACAGGGGGCGCAAGGCGTGATCATGGGATGCACGGAAATTCCCCTGCTATTGAAACAGGAAGAGGTGGCGGTGCCTTTGTTCGACACTGCGTTTTTACATGCGAAAGCAGCGGTTGATTTTGCGCTGGCATAACCCGTTAGTCGGCGTGGCATCGCTGCAAATGGTTCAAGGGTTGGCAAGGTGGTTCCCGATTACCTGCCAGGGAGCGATTGCCTGTGGACGTTGAATCAATAATCCATGAAAATGGTGTTTGTAGAGTTAATTTTTCATGGATAAAGATATATTTACCATGAAAATTGTATGTTTGATATTCGTTTTTCATGGATAAGCTACTTAGGCATATTCGCGACGGCCTTGGAAATTACCTGGGTTTTTTCAAGGTGCTGGGCATTCTGGGACCCAGGCAGGTGGGCAAAACCACTTTTGCCCGGCAGCTGATGCAACAGTTCGCTGTCGACCGGCAGTTTGTGTATATCGACCTGGAGAGTACGGAAGACAACCGCAAACTGCAGGATGCCGAGACCTGGCTGAAGCAACAGGCAGGCAAAACGGTGGTGATTGATGAAATACAGCAACGTCCGGAGCTGTTCAGTTTGCTGCGCAGTGTGGCCGACAAAAGCGATGCCAAAGGGCAGTTCATCATACTGGGCTCCGCTTCACCCGACATCATCCGGAAGGCTTCCCAAACGCTGGCGGGGCGTATTCACTATATTTTTCTGCCTCCCTTTTCGCTCATGGAAGTTGGCCGGGAAAATCTCTTCGCGCATTGGGTGCGGGGTGGTTACCCGGAAAGCTGGCTGGCGCCTACCGCCGACCTGAGCATGGCCTGGCGGCGCAATTACATAGATGCCTTCATTTACCGCGACCTGGCGGCAATGGGTTTTGGCATTACCCCGCTTACCATGCAAAAACTGCTGCACATGCTGGCACATCTGCATGGCGGGCTGCTGAGCAAGGCGAATATGGCCAACTCACTCGATGTGAGCAATACCCTGGTAAACAATTATGTCGACATCCTGACTGGCGCATTTATGATCCGGCAGCTGCCAGCTTTTCATACCAACAGCGGCAAACGACTGGTGAAAGCGCCTAAGGTTTACATAGCAGACTCCGGCATACTGCATACGCTGCTGTATCTCGGAAGTTATGAAACACTAACAGGTCATCCCATAGCCGGCTTGTCGTGGGAAGGATATGTGATTGAAGAGATCAGAAAGGCCACCGCCAATAAGTGGCAGTATTATTTTTACCGAACGCACAACGGTGCAGAATGTGATCTGTTTTGCATTACAGACACAGGGAAAAAGCTTGCGTTTGAAATCAAACTCAGCAACAGCCCCCGTATCAGCAAAGGTTTCTATCAGAGTATCGCCGACCTGCAGCCCGACCAAAGCTATGTGGTAGTGCCTACGGTTACCGCTTACCAGCAGAAGGATGGCGTTACGGTAGCTGGATTGGGGGAAATTATAAGCAGGTTGAACAAGTGATGGCCGACACTTAACAGGAAGCGGGGTGCAGCAAGTATTCAATTTGTAACGTGTAGTGCTAATAGAAAATGTGAACCGGCTACAACCCGCTTCCTGATAATGTTCCGACAAGCTCAACATGCCAGGAAACTGTTAGCATGATCCTGTCGAATGCTATATCCGTATGGACTTGCAGGGGTTAATAGCACCACACGTTCATTATGTTTCTTCCCCATTATTGAAGTGTTGTGCATACCTGCAATGCTTGGGTGCTATTCACAGGACCTGATATGGAAAAGGAGAACCGGCAAATTCAGCGATGATCAATACAATGCCAATGCCACCTGACATGCATCATGCTTGGCGGTTTTATAATTGAGTATCAGGGTTCCTTTGCGCAGAAAATTGCATCCAATAAATGAAACCTGGCTATTTTGACTGAGTCTTACAGGCACATTATGAAATATGTGCCC
>JALOMZ010000254.1 GCA_025455205.1 Chitinophagaceae bacterium
TCATGTAGGCCCCTTCCGATCCTGCCTTGTCGAGACCGGGATTCATGATGCGGTAGATCATGGGTGGTATCATCCACAAAAGGGGACTCACCAGGTAGAGCACCGTAAACAGCCAGGCCACCCGGGTGGCGTTTTTCTGATTACGCACGCTGGTATAGCGCTGCACATAACTCCAGTTACCGCCAATATATACGGTCTGGTATACGATGAAGGCCAGCATGAAGGGAAACGTGTATTCGCTGTTGAAGGGTTCAAAGAAACCTTCCGGCGCTTTGGTCACCAGGTTGCCTGCGCCGCCTATTTGTTCGAAGGCAATGGGGATCACGATCAGCACAGACGCCGTGAGGATAACGAACTGCACCACATCGGTCACCAGCACCGCCCATAAGCCACCGGCAGCGGTGTATACGGCAATGATGAGGCCAATGATGATGATGCAGGTGTTGAGTGAATAAGGCGTAGCCACATGCACCATTTTACCTACCGGGTAGAGCACGGAAGCGGTGGTGAACAGGCTGAGCAGCAGCACCAGGTAGGTATAGAACTGCTGGGTGGCCAGGTTGAAGCGTTTGCCGATGAATTCAGCGGCCGTCTTCACGCCTGTGCGCTTCCACCGGCGGGCGATGAACAGCGCTACCAGCATGCCGCTGATGGCCATGGTGAGCTGGATGCTGTTGGCCACGAGGCCCGATTTATAGGCAATGGAACCCCATACCACAAAGGTGCCCGCAGAGAAATAGCTGATGAAGAGCGAGAGGCCGTTGATCCACCAGGGCGTTTCGCCGCCGGCTTCAAAGAAAGCGCGCCCGCTTTTGCTGCCAATGCGGGTAAAGGCCACACCGATCCCGAAGATCAGAAAGGCAAATACCGCCAACACTATGAAATCCAGTTGTACCATGGGCGAATTCAGTGATCAAAGCATCGGATGGCAAAAAGGGCTGCCGGCGCCTGTTCCGAGGGATGCTGGCACCGGAATACCAGCTGGCGGGTAGTGACCGCCTGTGGAAGGGTGATGCAGTTTCTCGTTGTATAATTATCCTTTACAGATGCCAGTATATTGCCTGCCTCATCTTCCAGGGTGTAGGAGCGGATGCAGAAGGGCATCACCCTTTCGGGGTGACCCATCAGCACCGATTCCATGGGGTGGTCAAAGTCGGTATCAAAACACAATTCAATGCTGCGTATGGTTTGCGGTTCGTTCCAGTTAATGGTGACGGTAGGGTTTTTATCATCCGGACTGGCCACCCAGGCATTGGGTTGGGTGGTGGGGCGGTCGGTGCCATTGCGCAGGTTTTCTGCTGCAAACACATGGATAGGAGCTGATGCGCTGAAAGCCAGGTTATGGCCGCCGGGCCTTCTTTCCGGACACCAGAAGGCAAAGGCATCCACGCCAATATCTTCCGAAGGCTGCTGAAAACCATAGTTGGATACACTGGGGTTTACCTGGTTGAATACAGAGAGGAGGCCGGTGACCCGGAGATCGGTGTACCGCATGGAAATGGCCGGATTTCGCAGGAAGGTAAGAAATCCATAGGCCTGGTGCGGCATGGTGGCTCTGAATGACAGGCTGATCTCATTGTTGCCCGGCTGCAAGGGTATGCGAAGCGATTCCAGCAGGCATTCCGGGGTGTAATTGTCCGGCCGTTGGCTGATGCGCCATTCCACGCACAGTTCGGTTTTGCTATCGGCCCAAGCATTCAGCCGGAATACAGGTATGGGGCCGGGCTGCATGGGCAATAGCTGGGCTACGGCATGGTCCAGCTTTTTCAGCACACTGCCTTCCGGCAATTGGGTCAACTGAAATTCACTGGAGGCAGAGAGGCTGGCCTGTTGCACGAGGTCATCCCCGCCGCGCCGCACCACGCCTGGAATATAAACGCCGCGTTTTAGGAGTTGCTGTTGCAATTCGGGCACCAGGCCTCGCTGCCAAAGGCCGGCAGGATGCTGCTGGTGTTGCAGGCAAAGCGCTGCGGCTGTGCCGGCAGCCTGTGCCAGCAGGCCACAGGTGGCCATTACCCGGGAGGAACCGAATGCCACATGCGAGGCGCTGATGCCGCGCCCGGCGAGCAGCAGGTTGCGTATGTTGCGGCTGTAGATGCAGCGGAACGGAATCTGGTAAATGCCTTTGCTGTGCCACTGGTTGCAGCCCGGCTTTTCGCTGAACACCCCGTCGGCGGGATGCAGGTCAATACTCCAGCCACCATATCCAATAGCGTCGGCATGCATGCGTTGCTCCACGATGTCCTGCTGCCGCAGCATATAATCTCCCTCAAAGCGACGGCTTTCGCGCTTGCCGGGGATGGTGCCCACCCATTCCAGGGTGAGGTGGGCAGCTTCGGGGAACTCGCCGGAGTTCTTAATGTGGTTCCATACGCCGTACACTACTTTCCACAGCTCCCATTTGATGGTTTCTGTTTCGCGCACCGTATGCAGCCTGCCGCCGTATTCGATCCACCACAGGCGGCAGCCATAATCGCGGGCATTGAACGACCGGAAGCGGGGAATGCTGGTGATATCCTGTAAGGCGAAGGAAGGTGGAACAAAAGTGACCGGCTTACCGGTATCGCGCGTGTAGAAATAGAGGGAATGTCCCAGCAGTTCGCCATATTCCTTAGAGGGCGCAAACTTCTCGCCAAATTCTTCCATGGGTTCTGCCCCCATGCGGAAGGCGGCGCCTGCCAGAAAGCCCACCAGGCCATCGCCGGAGGCATCCACAAAAAGCGGCGCCTGCAAATGATACAGGGTCTGGTTCTGGCTGCAGAAGGCATCGAGTCTGCTGATGCTGTCTGCCTCCTGTTTGTGCACCTGGAATACGGCCGTATTGAGCAGCAGGCGGATATTGGGTTCAGCCCACACCTTATCGAGCAGGATGGCATCGAACACCACGGCATTCCCTTCCGGGTTGCGGTACATGTTCTCCACCAGTATTTCATCTACGATGCCGCCTTCACGCGCCCAGCGGTTGTTATTGCCCATGTGGGAGGTGGCCCCCAGTATCCAGAGGCGTACTTCACTGGATGCGTTGCCGCCCAGTACGGGACGGTCCTGCACCAGTACCACCTGCAACTGCTCGCGGGCAGCGGCCAGGGCAGCGCACACGCCGGCTATACCACCGCCCACCACCACCAGGTCGGCCTGCAGCGTTTCTGTGTACAATGATCTGTTTTCTACGCCCGGGTTCCATTCCATAACCAGTGTTCATGCGCCATAGTGGTGGGGTGTTACGCCGCGCCTGAAAGGCTTTTCTTGAGGCCGCAAGCTGCCCATGCATATGGCATATAAAAGATAGTTATATATCAGTATGCGTGTGCAGCAATGACAATAACTTCTGCCTGAAAAGTACGGATTGAAAGCATTTCATTAATTTCACCACCCGTTGACACAAAGACTATTTCTACCGAAAACATTTGCGGTACCGATTGCGATAGATAGATTTTATGCCCCGTGTTACCTGTCCAAAATGCCATAAGCCCGAATCGGTGTTGAAATCCGGTATCGTGCGCAACCGGCAGCGATATGTATGCAAGCGCTGCAATTATCACTTTACCCTGCACCACGAAAAGAAGCGTTCAGGATCTGTGAAGCCGGATCTGAACCGGGCCACCACGCAGGAGGATATTGCCCGGGCCATGGGCCTGTCTGTTTCCACAGTATCGCGGGCGTTGAAAGACCATCCGGATATCAGCCTGGCTACCCGGCAGGCGGTGCGGCAACTGGCGCAGGAACTGGCCTATGAGCCCAATGTGCTGGCGCAAAGCCTGGTAACGCGCACCACCCATACCATTGGGGTGATCATTCCCAGCCTGGAAACCACCTTTTTTGCTTCCATGCTCAGTGGTATACAGCATATTGCTGCGCGGGCCGGATACCGGGTAGTCATTTGTTTGTCGGATGAATCGCAACAAACGGAGATCAGCAATGTGCAGGGGCTGATGAACAATATGATCGACGGCCTGCTCATTTGCCATGCGCTGCACACCACCACCTTCGATCATATACGGCTGCATCTCAGGCGGGGCATACCCATGATACAGTTCTACCGCGTAAGTGAGGAGGCCCTGCTGCCCAGGGTATTGTGCGAAGATGAAGCGGGCGCTTTTGCGGTAACGGAGCACCTCATTCTGGCCGGATGCAAAAGGATAGCC
>JALOMZ010000255.1 GCA_025455205.1 Chitinophagaceae bacterium
GCTGTCACTCCCCAAACAAACTTTTCTTCGGTGTAGCCGCCCGCATGATTGGCAAACTTGTCGATCATTTTACCAAAGATCCAGGGGTCGATCAGCGAGAAGGTCTGGTTCACGGCAGCCAGGCTCAGCGAAAGGATGACCAGCGCTTTATACGGTTTGAGATAATGCCAGAGTATTTTCATAAGCGGAGAGCCTGCAGGGTCCGGGATGTTCGGATGCAGGTACGGCAATGTATCAATAATGGTGCAAACCCCGAACCGTGACGTATTGTCAGCATGCTGGAGGCCAACATGCCTGAAAAAGCGATGGCCGGCCACCAAGGGCCGGCCATCATATATGGCTGGTGAAAAGAAAACGGTGTTTAACCGAAGAGTCCGCCTTTTTTCAGGCTGCGTACGCCTTCGCCAATCTTGAAACCGTTGTGGTAGATCTCGATCTTGTAGCTGCCGGATTGGAAGCTCTTATCGGCCTTCCAGTCAAAGCTTACCGGGGTGCGCTTGCCCGACTCGTAGGATACTGTCATCTTGGAAGTGTAAGGCTTCTGGCCCTCTTCGCGGGTAACAAAGCTGGTATTGGTGGCAATGGCCGAACCATCGGGAGCAGTTACCGTGATGTAAAGTTCCTTGTCGCCGCTTTTTGCCAGGCGGTTTTCGTCGAGGTCAAACGTGATGCGCAGCTTATCGGCACGCCTGGCGGTGGAGGTCTCCTTTTCCTTACCGGAGCTCTTCTCATTCACGGCAAAGATGTTGATGTTGCTGGCCTTCAGGGTGCTGGCAACGTCCATGGTTTCATCCAGTGTTTTCTGGATAGCCTGCTTTTCAGTCTGGGTGGTGGCCAGGTTGGCTTCCACCTGCTCTTTCTCCTGGCGGATCTGCGTATTGGCAGCCGTCAGCTGCTGGTTTTCGCCTTGCAGGCGATCTACCTCTGCGGCCAGTCCTTCAATACGGCCATTCAGTTCCTTGATCATCTGGCGGGCGCGGGCCAGGTCGGCGGCCGTGGCATTCTTGTTGTTCACTACTTTGCGAATCTCGCTGCGCAGGCGGGTGATCTCATTGTCGCGGCTGGCCAGGTTGTCTGCCATGGTCTGGTTCTCACCCATCAGGCTGTCCAGGCGGGCCAGCGATGAATTATACAATTCACGCACCTGGTCGCGCTCATTGGTTACCAGGGTGTTTTGGCTGGTGAGTGCAGTAACCTGCTCCTTCACCTGGTTCTTGTCATAGATAATATATCCCCAGGTTCCAAGCAGCGCTGCGGCCAGTACGCTGTAAATGATGGTGGAACGGTTGTTGTTGCTGTTGTTGGGCGTTTTTGCAGCCGCATATTGCCCGGTGTTCATCTCTTCCATATTCGGTCGTTTTGAGATATCTAAAGCTAACACCGTGCCAGAACATTTTGCCTATGCTGTTAAAAACTTTCTAAACCCCCGGTTTTAAAGTTTCTTTTTTTTGTTCCGTGGTATCCGATAAGATCATCCAGGAATTTAAAAAGGGCACTTTCAAGCCTGTGTACTGGCTGGAAGGAGAGGAGCCTTTTTTCATTGACCAGGTGGTGGAGTATGCTGAGAAAAAAATTCTCAACGAATCAGAAGCCGGCTTCAATCTTTCCATCTTTTATGGCCGGGATGCCGACTGGACTTCCGTAGTCAATGCCTGCCGCCGCTATCCCATGTTTGCCGAAAGGCAGGTGGTGCTGCTGAAAGAAGCCCAGTACATGCGGGATATCGAGAAACTGGAAGGATACATTGAAAATCCCTTGTCCAGCACCATTCTGGTGGTAGCGTACAAGCAGAAAAAAATTGATGGCCGCAGCAAGATGGCCAAACTGCTGAAGCAGAAGGGGGAAGTGCTTACCACCAAAAAACTGTTCGACTCCGAACTTCCCGGCTGGGTGCAGGTGTATGCCAAAAGCCAGGGTTTTTCGATCACGCAAAAAGCCGTGCACCTGCTGGTAGATCATATCGGAAATGACCTATCGAGGCTGGCCAATGAACTGGACAAGGTGGTGATCAACCTGGGAGAAAGGCGGGAGATCAATGAAGATGATGTTGAAACATACGTTGGCATCAGCAAGGAATACAACGCTTTTGAGTTGCAACATGCACTTACGCAGCGCAACATGACCCGCTGCTTGCAGATCATCCAGTATTTTGAAGGCAACCCCAAGGCCATGCCCATTATGCAGCTGCTGCCTACCCTGTATTCATTTTTCAGCAAGGCCTACCTGGTGTTTGGGGCAGGCACCAACGACGAATACAGCCTGGCAAAATACCTGGGTTACCAGAACCTCAATCCGTATGTGAAGGATATTATCAACTGCGCCAAGAACTACCGGCAAAAAGGGGTGGAGCAGGCGTTGTTGCTCCTGCATGAATACAACCTTAAGAGCATTGGGGTGAACGCCTCCAATGTTTCCGATGCCAACCTCCTGAAGGAAATGGTGGTGAAAATGATCACCCCGCCGGTAGATTAATCTTTGGGGAATTGCAGCACCTGCAGGGCATTCTCCCGGTCGCGTGCCAGCTGTTGCTTCAGCGATTCCAGCCCATCGAATTTCTTTTCACCCCGCAGGTGGCGCACCACTTCCACCCGGAGGGTCTGCCCGTAGATCTCCTCATCGAAATCGAAGAGGTTCACCTCCACGGTTTGCCGGGTGCCATCCACGGTGGGCCTCACGCCAATGTTCATCATGCCCAGCAGCCATATGGCGTCGGGATGCTGCGGCAGAAATGCACGTACGGCATAAACGCCGTTTCCCGGAATGAGTTTTTCGGAATCGACTATGCGCAGGTTGGCGGTGGGGAAGCCCAGGGTTCGGCCCAGCCGGTTGCCCATCACCACGGTGCCTTCGAAGAAATAGTCGTAGCCCAGGAATTCGTTGGCCGTTTCCACATCGCTGTTGAACAGGGCGGTACGCACCCGCGTGGAGCTGACGGTGATATCGTGCAGCACGCGCTCGGGAATTTCCACCAGCTGGTAGCTGAACCGGTCCCTGAGCGCTTCCAGCAACTGGTAGTTGCCCTCGCGGTTCTTGCCAAAATGGTGGTCGTATCCTATAATGATGACTGCCGGATGGAAGCGGGCCACCAGGAATTTCTCCACATAGTCAATGGCATGCTGGTTGCCGAATTCTTCGGTAAAGGGAACCACCACCAGGTGGTTGATGCCCAGTTTTTCCAGCAGCTGAATTTTTTCTGCCAGGGTATTTAGCAGGCGGATCTCCGATTGCTGGTTGCCCACCACCTTGCGCGGATGCGGGTGAAAGGTGATGATCACAGACTCGCCATCAATGCGCCGGGCCTCTTCCAGCAATTGTGCAATAATCAGCCGGTGGCCCATATGCACACCATCAAAGGTGCCAATGGTAACCACGGCATTGCGGAATTCGGGGAGCTTATCTAGATTTTTATGCACCTGCATGGGGGCGCAAAATTCATTTACCTGCACCCAAATTCCAAATCTGGCTTTCAGGAGCCTAATTTTGCGGCATGTCTCTATACGCGCGCAGGGGCGTTTCCGCCCAGAAAGAGGAGGTGCATGCGGCTACCCGGCACCTGGACCAGGGTTTGTTTCCCAAGGCTTTTTGCAAGGTGTACCCCGATTACCTCGGCGGGGATGCAGAGTGGGTGAATGTGATGCACGCCGATGGCGCCGGCACCAAGAGCATCCTGGCCTACATGTACTGGAAGGAAACCGGCGACCTGAGTGTTTGGCGGGGCATTGCCCAGGACGCCATCGTGATGAACCTCGACGACCTGCTGTGCGCAGGCATCCACGACAATATTGTATTCAATTCCACTATTGACCGCAACAAGGCCCTCATTCCGGGAGAAGTTCTCCAGGAGATCATTGCCGGCTCCCAGGAATTGTTTGATGTGCTGGCCGGCTTTGGCGTGCATATAGCCTACCTGGGCGGCGAAACCGCCGATGTGGGCGATGTGGTGAGAACCGTGGCGGTAAATGGCACCATGACGGTGCGCTGGCCCCGGAACCGTATTGTGACCAACGAACGCATTGCCCCGGGTGACGTGATTGTTGGCCTGGCTTCCTTTGGACAGGCAGCCTATGAGAGCGCCTACAACAGCGGCATTGGCAGCAATGGCCTCACCAGTGCCCGCCACGATGTGCTGAGCAAGCATTACGC
>JALOMZ010000015.1 GCA_025455205.1 Chitinophagaceae bacterium
GGATGATAGCCCTGGGCCGCAATGATCCGGAAATGGAAAAATACCTGGTGGGATACTTCATTGACCACTATATGTATCCGAAAGTGATGGGCCAGGATAAAGTGTTCCTGCATGTGTACCAGCAATATGTGGCTGGCGATAAACCAAAGGCCAGCTGGCTGAATGAGCGGCAGATCAAGATCATCACAGAGCGGGCCTATATGGTGATGGCCAACCAGCTGGGCGAAAAGGCCTGGGATATGGCACTGGTAGACACGGCCGGCCGCATGCGCAACCTCTATAGCATCAAAGGCGACTATACCATTGTAAGCTTCTGGGATGTGCACTGCGGCAAATGCAAGGAAGACATGCCGAAGCTGGACACCCTCTACCGCACCAAATGGAAGGGCAAAAAAGTGAATGTATATGCGGTGATGGTGAATGAATCGGCCCTGGCCGACTGGAAACCTTTCATCCGCAAGCTGAGCCCGGCCTGGATACATGTACACCAAACCGATGGTATGCGCAAGGAGGAAGAGAGCGCAGGAAAGCCTAACTTCAGGCAGCTGTATGATATGCGCAGCACCCCAACCCTGTTCCTGCTCGACAGCGAGATGCGCATTATAGCCAAAAATATTTCTGTCAATGACCTCGACAAACTGCTGCAACAGAAGTTATCAGAGAAGAAACCATCCTAAGGCTGCACACCGTTTGACTGGTGTACTGGCTGGCCTGTTGCTGGCCGGCCTGGCACAGGCCCAGACCCTGTTCACCTATGGGCCCCATGCCGTTTCGCGGGATGAGTTCCGGAAGTCATTTGACAAGAATGCCCCTGCCAGCGGCCGCCGGAAGGCCATGGAGGAATACCTGCCCCTGTATATCAACTACAAATTGAAAGTGCAGGCCGCCTACCGCGAAAAACTGGATACCCTGCCCGGCCAGCGCGAAGAAATGGCCATGTACCGCGAACAGCTGGCAGACAATATCCTGCTGCAGCGCAGCGCCGGAAACCGCCTCGAAAAGGAAGCATTTGACCGCAGCGGTACCGACATCCTGCTGGGCCATATCTACCTGCCCTTTCAGCCGGGCGACAGCGCCTCCCTGCAGGCTGCCGGCCTGCGCGCGCGGGAAGCACACCGTGCCCTGCAGCAGGGAAGCCCCTTTGCCCAGGTGGCCAACCGCTACAACGAAAACGGGCAGCCCGCCGATGGCGTGGCCGGATGGATAACAGCCTTCTCCCTGCCCTATTCCTTTGAAACCGCTGTATACCAGCTGCCGCAGGGTGGCTATACCGCCCCGTTGATGGGGTCGGACGGTTTCCATTTGTTTGGCCGCCTTAACCAGCGGCCCGCAGCAGGCCGCGTGCAGGTGGCCCAGATCCTGCTGTGGCTTCCCGCCCAGGCCGGTGCCAACGAGGTGGCCCGGCAGCAACAACTGGCCGACAGCCTCCACCAGGCCCTGCAGAACGGTGCCCATTTTGAGGAAATGGTGCTGCAATTCAGCAACGACCGAACGTCTTATTCCACCGGAGGCGTACTGCCTGAATTTGGGGTGGGCGAATATGAAAGCACGTTTGAAACCGCGGCATTTGCCCTGCAGCAACCGGGCCAGATCAGCCGGCCATTCCGCACCTCCTTTGGTATCCATATCCTGAAACTGCTGTCGAAGCAGCGCCTGCAGGATATGCCGGATTCCCTGGAAGCCTATGAGCGGATACGGCTGCAAGTGGCCAACAGCGGGCGCCTGGAAAAGGCGAAGGAAGACTACCTGCGGGCCCTGCTGCCCAAAATGGGCTACCGCAAGGGCAGCTACAAGCCTGCCGATCTCTGGCGCTATACCGACTCGGCCCTGCGCAACGCAAGCACGGCAGGCAACGCCATCAATAAGAATACCGTACTCTTCAGCCTCGGTACCGAAAAGACCCTGGCCGAAAACTGGATCCTGTACCTCCGGGCCATCCCCCGCAGCGGAGCCACTGGGGCCGCAGCCTATGAAAGCCTGTGGAACCAATACCTGCTGCAAACCGCCGAAGACCATTACAAACGGAATATCGCCCAATACGAGCCGTCCTTCCGGGAACAGCTGCGCGAATTCAAAGACGCCAACCTGCTGTTCCAGGCCATGGACCTGCATGTTTGGTCGGCCGCTGCAGCCGATACATTGGGTTTGCAGCAGTACTATGCCGCGCACCGCGCACAATATGTTTGGGGCGATGGAGCCACGGCGCTGTCGGTGTCGGGTACCGACTCAGCAGCCATCACCGCCTTCCGCCACCAGCTGATGCAACAGCCGCAGGCCTGGCGCGAACTGCTGAAAGGATATGAAGACCTGCTGCTGGCCGACAGTGGCCGCTTTGAGCTGAGCCAGCTGCCCGTGGAGCGCTTTGCCGGTGGCAAGCCGCAGGCAGCTGCCGCCAGCCAGCTGTACCGCAACCCGGTAGACAACAACTATTCCTTCACCTATATTTTCGGCCTGATGCCCGGTGGCGCTGTCCGCAGCTTTGAGGAAGCCCGCGGATGGGTGATCAGCGACTACCAGCAGGTGTTGGAGAAAAAATGGATCGAAGGGCTTAAAAAGCAATACCCGGTGAAGGTGAATCAGGCCGTATGGCAGAGCCTGCTGCAGACCGCGCATTGAGCCAGAGCCGGCATGCACCATTTGATGAATGGTTTTCATATCAGCAGGGCATTTGCTATCTTTTGCATCCCTTAAAACAGCCTCATGAAAAACACCGTCAGCTGGTTTGAAATACCGGTAGCCGACCTGGCCCGTGCCCAGGCCTTTTACGAAGCCATCTTCCAGATGCAAATGATCCCCATGGATTTCCCGGCCATGCAGATGCGCATGTTTCCGGTAGACGATCCCATGGACCCGCATGCCATCAGCGGTGCACTGGCCCTGGCCCCCGACTTCTACCAGCCCCAGGCCAATGGCACCCTCATTTACCTCAATGCCAACCCCGATGTGCAGCAGGTGCTGGATCGCGTGGAAGCGGCGGGCGGGCAAATTGTGGTGCCCAAGACCCTGGTGAGTGACCAGATCGGACATATGGCCGTGATCATGGATTCCGAAGGCAACCGCATTGCCCTGCATTCCGTGCCGCCAGGAATGGATGTATCATAATTACCGCAGCAGCATTTGCACATGTCCACGCCTGCCGGCCAAAAGCAGATACAGACTGTTGTACGGATTCCATCATGCGCAGCATTCGTTCTGCATGGAACTCATGGAAATGGGGGTACCCGCCGGCGAAGCAATAAAAAGAGAAAACAAGTCTGCAAACATTCAATAAAAACTGAAGTACCATGCAGCATGCCTTCTGGGTACGCGGCACCATCATTTTCCAGCTGGTTACCGCACTCATACATTCCCTGAGCTTCTTTGCCAGCCAGGAACCCGCCAACCCTACCGAAGTGGAATTACTTGCTCTTATGAGTACTTACAAAATGGATATGGGGCAGGGCTTCCACCGCAGTATGGCCGACATCATGGTTTCGCTCAGCGCCTGTATGACCCTGTTATGTGCAGGCAGCGGCCTCATTAACCTGGTGCTGTACCGCGCAGGTATTGAGCCTCATATCATGCGTCAGATTATGCTGGTGAATGCCCTGGTGTTTGGTGCAGGTCTGGTGGTAATGGTCTTCTTTGCCTTCCTGGGACCCATTGTATGTTTTGCACTCATTTGGATTTGTGCCGTCATGGCAGTATTCATGCGGCCCATGGCCGCTAATGCTTCCGGTACGCGCACCTGATCAGCGCGCCTGCCTTCTGCGCCAGGCCTTCCAGGCCTCCAGCCACAGGGTGGCGGCAGCGGCCACCAGCATGCACCAGCCCAGGGTGGCAGGGACCGGAGCCTGGGTTTCAAACAATTGCTGTACCGGCGGCAGGTACAGCACCGCCGCCAGGATGGCCAGGGTTATCCCGATAATAAGGGGCACCAGGCGGTTGGGATAACGCAGGGTGGCCAACACAGAATAGTGGAAGGATCGGTTTACCAGCGTGAGAAATATATTGCTGAACAGCAGCGTGGTGAAGATGACCGTGCGAACCGAACTTTCCTCCGCACCCGCCTGCATATACCAGTATCCCATGCCCAGGCAGCCAGCCGTTATTACCAGGCCCTGCAATATGCTCAGCACCAGCTGACGCGCGCTCAAAAACGTATAGGCCATGGGGCGCGGGGGGCGTTGCATAGTGTTGGGCTCCATGGGCTCGTTTTCGTAAATGATGGAGCAGGTGGGTCCCATAATAAGTTCCAGAAATATCACATGCACGGGCGAAAAGATGCTGCTGTACTTCCAGGCCAACAGCAGCGGCATCATTACAATCAGGATAATGGGGATATGAATGGACACTATATAGCGGATCGCCTTTTGCAGGTTGTCGTAGATCTTCCGGCCCAGGGCCACTGCATCGGTCATATGACCCAGGTCGTCGTCGGTAATGATGAGGGCTGCGGCATTGCGGGCCACCTCGCTGCCCCGCTGGCCCATGGCTATGCCAATATGAGCCGCCTTCAGTGCCGGCCCGTCGTTCACACCGTCTCCGGTCATGGCCACCACTTCGCCGGTATCCTGCAACGCAGTGATCACCCTGAGCTTGGCCTCAGGAAACATACGGGCAAAGATGGTGGTGTCCTTCACACGCTCTTTCAGGACCTCAGGCGTGGCTTCGAGTACCTCATGGCCTGTCATCACCTGCAGGCGATGGTTAAGCCCTATTCGGGACGCAATGGCCAGTGCCGTTTCGGCATAGTCGCCCGTGATCATCTTCAGGCGGATGCCGGCACCCTGGAAAGCAGCTGCGGTATCGGCAATACCCGGCTTGGGAGGATCATGAAAGGCAATCAGGCCCAGGAATTCAAAGGGGAAATCCTGCTGGGCCACCGGATAACCTTCCCTGTTCCACAAGGCCCTGCCCACGCCCAGCACCCGAAGTCCCATACCGGCATAAACATGTGCCTGCCTTTCTAATTGTGCCACCTGCTCCACCTCCAGGCCACTTAGCTGCAGTATGGCCTCCGGGGCGCCCTTGGCGGCAATGATTTCCTGGCCGGCCGCATCCCGGAACACATGTGTCATCATGGGCGGTATGCCACCAATGGGGTATTCATGCACCTGAGTGAACAGGGTACGCTTGTCCGTGCCGGCCACAGCCCCGTACAGGGCGTGGATGGCTTTTTCCATAGGGTCAAAGGGCTGTGTTTCACTGGCCCACATGGCATATTCCAGCAGGGTGAGCGGCAGCGGGGCGCCTGCTTTCACCTCCACCGATTGCTGCTGCCGGGCATCATACAGATAAGCCACTTCCATGCGGTTTTCCGTGAGGGTGCCCGTTTTGTCGGCGCAGATCACGGTGGCCGAGCCCAGGGTTTCCACATACTGGGGCTGCTTCACAATGATATGGTGCCGCAGCAGGCGGAAGGCGCCCAGGGCCTGGAAGGTGCTGAAGGCTACGGGAATTTCTTCCGGAAGTACGCTCATGGCCATGGTGAGGCCATGCAACAGGGCATCTGCGAAATCGCCCGATTGGTAGAAATGCACGCCCACCACCACCGCAAAGGCGGCAGCACCCAGCCATACCATGTTGCGCACAAAGGCCTTCACCTGCAGCTGCAGGGGTGTCTTAAGCACGGTTACCTCTTGCAGGGAAGCCCCGATCTTACCAAACATGGTTTGGGCTCCCACGGCTGTGGTACGTACCACGGCACTGCCCGATACCGCCAGCGTTCCCTTGTAAACATGTGCCTGGTCGGCCGCATTCTTGTACACGGCAAAGGCTTCTCCGGTAAGCAGCGATTCATTTACGGAGAAATCGTTGGCCGTCAGCACTTCACCGTCGGCCGGTATCAGCTCGCCTTCTTCCAGCTGCAGCAGGTCGTTCACCACAATCTCCTCTGTGGCCAGCTGCTGCCATGTGCCGTTGCGCAGCACCAGTGCGTGCGGTGCGCTCAGCTTGCGCAGGGCCTGCACCGCGTTGCGGCTGCGGTATTCCTGGAACAGGGAGATGCCCGCCACAATAATAATGGCCCCCAGCATGATAAAACCTTCCTGGTACTGGCGCAGCAAAAGGTAAAGGGTGCAGGCCGCCACCAGCAACAGGAACATAGGCTCCGTTACCACTTCCTTCAGCACATGCCGCAGTATATGGGGTTCGTCGCCGGCCAGCTGGTTGCTGCCATGGCGGGTGCGTGACTCCGCCGCTTCCGCATCTGTAAGTCCCTGGTACCCTGATATTGAATACGGTGACGACATAAATATGAATCTTGATTTACTTTACCGGTGCAGGCAATAGTAAACCGGCCGTTGCCGGCCATCATAAAGTACCGTATTTTATGCAGCCTGGGGCATGATGATGGTCATGCCGGGCAATGCCTTATTCGCGGGGGAAGCGCGACTTGTCGATATGGGGAATGATGCGGATGGCGTTTTTATAATATACTTTCCGGAGTATGGCATCGCTCAGGCCCATGCCATACATGGCCCAGAAGGCATGGTATTTTTTATGGTAGGGAAAGTACTCATCCTGTGTTTCCAGCACGCGGAAATACGTGCCGTACTCCTCCGGCACCCAGCTGTCCTTTCCAAAGAGGATGCGGTCCTGGAATTTTTCAAAGAAGGCTTTGGCCATGCGCGGCTGGCGGCCGAGTTCGGCAATAACGGCGCCAAACTCCACCACCACATGGGGCATGGCCGTAAGCAGGGAGTCGAGCCGGGCCAGGTTGTTGGGATACCAGCCAAAGTGGGCCGCAATAAAGGTGGTCTTCGGGTGCTTTTTAAACATCCGGTGCTGTTCATCAATCAGCGTTTGCCAGGGTGCGGGGTTTTCGTTGCCTCGGCGGCGGCCGGGATGTGTTTTGAGTTCCAGCCACCGTTCGTTGTTTTCATCCAGGGGGTGCCAGAAAGGCTCGGGATCGGCCGTATGGATGAGCACGGGTATTTTCAGTTCCCCGCATTTGGCCCAGATGGGGTCTAGGCGCGGATCGTCTACCGCTACACGTTGACCATTGTTATCCTTTACACTGAAGCCCAGGTTCTTGAAGATCTTGAGGCCGCTGGCACCGTTTTTCACATCGGCTTCCAGCTGGGCCACGGCTTTTTCTGTCCAGCCCGCATTGCCCACCCCGCTGAAATCGATATTGGCAAACACCAGGAACCGCCCGGGGTATTTGGCACGGATGGCATCGGTCTTCTTTTTGAGGTCGGCGCCATTGCCGCCGCTCAGGTTCACCATCACCTGCATATTGAGCTTGTCCATCTCCGCCACCAGGCGGTCAAGGTCGGCTGCCTCCATGCTGCGCTGGTGGTTGTGCACGTCTACAAAGGGAAACCGGGCCCGCGTGAGCGGATGGGCGGGCACCACCAGGGTGGATGGCGGATTGTATTTCTCGAAGTCGATGGTTTGCGCCAGAACCGGCAGGCTCAGCGTTGCCAGGGCAGCAGCCATCAGGGTGCGAAGGGGCATATTGTACAGCAGCATGGGTGTAATATACAAAGGGGATTCATGCTGCCCGGTGAGCCGGGTGGCAAAAAGGACGAACGGCGGGAGATCTGGCGCTGCCCGGATTTACAGGCTGATGCCCTTGGCCAGGGCACCATAGGCGATGGCACACATATCGCCCTTGTCGTTGAACAACTCCACGGTGCCGAAGATGCGGTTGCCCACCACCTTCTGGGTGATGGCGGTGGCACTGAGGCTGTTGGTGCGGAAAGGCTTGAGGTAATGCACGGTCAGCTGGGCCGTAGCCGTCATGCCATCTTTGTAGTGCAGCAAGCCCAGCAGGCCCAGGGCCAGGTCGGCCAGGGCAGCAATGGTGCCGCCATGCACCGCATCGCTGCCAATGCCTCCCAGGTGAAAGGATTCCACCTTGTCTATAACGGCACGCGGATGCTCGGGATCAGAGAGGTCGATACGGGCGCCCAGGTGCTGCAGCTGCACCGATTTGTTGAAGAGTTCTTCCAGTTCTTTCCATTTACCGGTTACGGCAAGGTCGCGGTATTTGTATAGCTGCGTAAGGTTCATGTTATGGTTGATTGGTGGACGGTAGAAAATTCAGGATTCCGAATGTAGGAAGAAAATCAACGGCTTCGTTCAGCAGTGGGCTGCAAACGGAAGACGGAGCAGCCCGAAGGTTGCGTCGGAGGAAGATGCGTAATGAGCTGCTCCGCGAAGCTTTTTCTCCATGCCCGCGCCTGTCAATACCTTTGATACCGCAGTGACTTGCCATACAAGCAAGCCCCTCCTCAATTACATAAACAATTTTCATTATGAATTACCTGCACAACAAAACCATATTGATTACCGGTGCCAGCAAGGGCATTGGTCGCGCCACCGCCCTGGAACTGGCACGCCACCAGGTAAACCTGGGCCTGGTGGCGCGCAGTGGCGAAGAACTGCAAGCCCTGCAGCAGGAAGTGCTGCAACTGGGCAGCGCCTGTGAGGTATTTGCCGGCTCTGTGGCCGATGAAAGCCTGGCTCAGAAGGCTGTGGCCAAAATGCAGGATCGCTTTGGCCGGGTGGATATCCTCATCAACAATGCAGGCTATGGCAACAGCAAACCATTTGAAACCTTCAGCGAACAGGAATGGGACGAACTCTATGCCACCAATGTGAAAGGCACTTTCCTGTTCAGCAAGGCAGTGGCTCCGGGCATGAAGCAGCAGCAAAGCGGGCATATCATCATCATTGCCAGCGATGTGGCCAAACGCACTTTTCCCACCGGCGCGCTTTATTGCAGCAGCAAGTTTGCGCAGCATGCTTTTGGTGATGCCATCCGCAAAGAGCTGCGGCCCTATCACGTAAAAGTGAGCACGGTATACAGCGGACTGGTAGATTCACAGTTTCACGCCGAGCCGCAGGGCGACAACAGCCACAGCTGGTGGCTGAAGAATGAAGACATGGCGCGGTCCATCGTATTCATTGCCAACCAGCCGGCGCATGTGGTAATAGATGAATTCATGATCCACCCGCTGGAGCAGGATTACTGAGCCGGGCTGGCCGGGCTGTTGTTGCGATAGGCCTGCACGCGCAGGACCGCATTGTCGCGTATATCTTTCCAGAACAGGTTGATATCGCCGATATGGTAATTCTTGCGGCGCAGCAGGATGCTGCCCGTAAACCGGGGCTTTGTGCTCCATAACACATTGCCGTAAATACCGGCGCTCAGGTTTTGGGATAAGGGGTTATTGAAGCGGTACAACACCGCACCGCGGTGCTGTTCTCGAACCGACCAGGTGCTGTCTGTTCGCCAGGTAATGGGATTGACCACATACGAGGGCTCCCGTTCACGCTCCACCCATTCGGGCACATATCCTTTTTTGAATGTGCGCCAGCTTACAAAGCATCCTGTGGCATCGGGCGTATTGCAGACCGGAAGGGAGCTGAAATAGGAGTGGGGCACCGCAAGCCCAACAATGTAAGCAGCCACCAGCTGTTGTTGCAGGGCCTTCCCTTCAATCATCTCCCGCAACAGGCGACCGGCATGCAGGGTGCCCTGGCTGTGGGCGGCCAGAATGAAGGGCCTGCCGCCATTTTGGTGATCGAGGTAATATTGAAATGCCCGGCGCACATCGGCATAAGCCGTGTCGAACAAGGGAGCAGACAAGCTGTCCGGCAGCTGAAAAGCATGGATATGTGCCTGCCGGTAGCGCGGCGCAAACACCCGGTACATATTGAAAACGCTGGCCTGGTTGAGGATGGTGCTGGCATCCGTTTTTTCGTTCAGCTGGCTGTCGGCCAGGGAGGCGTTCCAGTATTGCGGCACCGGGGGCTGCCTGCGCACGGCAGCATGACTGAGGTAGGTGGTGGGATGAATGAAAAACACATCCACCATGGTGTCTTGCCGCAGCGGCCTGTAGGGAGCAGGGGTGCTGTCTGCCGGGTCCTGCTTGGCGGGATGGGCAGCCCAGTAAGCCAGCTGGCTGTAATCAGGTGCCTGCAGGGCACCAGCAACAGGCTTTCGCGCAGCGCCACAAGCCATCAGCATGAGCACAAAAACCAGAAATAAAAGGGTATTTACGCGTGTGTGCATCTTGAAAAATTTCTCCGCCGGACTGAAAACAAGAAATTTGTTATTACTTTAATCTGATAACAGTCCCGGCAGGGTCTTGTTGTCTTTAAACATTGTTTGCCCATGAGTATTCCCGTAGTGGACCTGGCGAAATTTACGCAAGGTTCCGAAAGTGATCGAAAAGCATTTGTATATGAGCTGGGACGTGCCTATGAAGATGTTGGTTTTGTGGCAGTGAAGAACCATGGCATACCGGATGAACTGATTGACGAACTCTACCGTTATGTGAAGGCTTTTTTCAGCCTGCCCCTGCCCATCAAGAAAGGATACGAAAAGCCGGAACTGGCCGGCCAGCGTGGCTATACCAGCTTTGGCAAAGAACATGCCAAGGGCAGTGAGGCCCCCGACCTGAAGGAGTTCTACCAGTTTGGCCAAACAGTGGAGGACGATGATCCCGTAGCCACAGAATACCCGGCCAATATTGCGGTGAACGAAGTGCCGCAGTTTACCCCCACGCTGTACCGGGCCTACCGCCACTTCGAAAAGAGCGGGCGTTCGCTGCTGCGGGCCATTGCCCTCTACCTGGGGCTGCCGCAGGAATATTTTGAACCCTTTATAGTCAACGGCAACAGCATCCTGCGGGCCATTCACTATCCCCCCATCACGCAGGAGCCGGCCAGCGCCATCCGCGCGGAACAGCATGAAGACATCAACCTCATCACCCTGCTGGTAGGCGCCAGCGCCGAAGGACTGCAGATACTCACCAAACAAGGCGAATGGGTGCCCGTGACCGCCCTGCCTGGTCAGATTGTGGTGAACGTGGGAGATATGCTGCAGCGGCTTACCAATAACCGCCTGCGAAGCACCACCCACCGGGTGGTCAATCCGCCGCGGGAACACTGGGGCACCAGCCGGTTCAGCATTCCCTTCTTCCTGCACCCGAAAAGCAGCATGAGCCTGGCCTGCCTCGACAACTGCATTGATGCAGACCACCCCAAAGCCTACGCCGATGCCACGGCCGGAGAATACCTCGACGAAAGGCTGCGCGAAATAGGCCTCAAAAAATAGAGGATGCCATACGCTATGAGCGAATTACCTGACCGGGCCTTGAGGCCCGGTTTTTTTGCAGCGGGCCCCCGGGGTATACATCCGGGCGAATTAACAGGCCTTGAGGATTGCCAATTGCCGGCAGGCTTAACTTTGCAACCCTGTAGCGCAAGAAATCAATGGGTATGGGTATGAAAAAATGGATTGTTACCGGCGGGCTGATCATATGGGCTTCCATAGCAGGTGCCCAATGTTCCATTTGTACTAAAACCGCTTCACAGCTGGGTAAGGAAAGTGCCGAAGGCCTCAATGGCGGTATCGTATACCTGATGATGGTGCCTTTTGTTATTGGGGGTTATATTGGCTACCGCTGGTGGAAGCAGGAAAAATCCAGCGCCTCCTGATCCCAGCCATCCGGCGAAGCCGGCCGAAAATTTTTTTTACAGGCCGGGCCGCAGGCAACTGTAACGATACTCATCCACCAGTTGTCCGTTTTTCACCACGCCATACCTGGCCACGCAATCCAGCGTAAACCCGCATTTCTCCAGTACCCGCATGGAAGCCTTGTTAAAGGCAAATACACTGCTTTGCAGCCTTACCGTATCGAAAGTAGAGAATATATAATCCCGCATGGCTGGAACAGCCGCCGAAACAATGCCCTTTCCCCAGAAATCAGCCCCTATCCAATACCCGAAATCTGCTGTTAGACGGTATACATCCTGCATGGGATAGAAACCGATAACCCCAATGCACTGACCCTCATATATAATGCCCAGGTTGTTCGGATGCGTTTTGGCTGATTCCTGCTCAATAAAGGCCACTGCATCATCCAACGTATAAGGCTGCGGAAAATAATCGCGCACATTGTTCCAGATCCGGATATCATTGGCATGCAGAGCCATGCTTGCCGCATCGGCGGGTTCCAGGGTGCGAAGGATGCACACACCTGCATTCAGCTTTACCATATTTATGTAGGTTTTTGAAGGGGATGGAGCAAAGCCAGCCCATTACCTTTGACAGGCAAAGAAAAGGCACTACCCCCATTGATGAAAAAACCAAGCCTTCTAACCAGTTGTTTGCTGAGCGCCCTGCTGTTCAGCCTCCCCGGCCAGGCACAAAAGCAGGTGCTGCAGGGCACCGTGCGCGACAAACAAACCGCAGCTCCACTGCGCACAGCCAGCATCCGGAACATTTTCAGCGGCAACACGGTGGTAAGCCGGTCGGCAGGACAATTCTCCATCCCTGTATCCAAAGGCAATATCCTGTCGTTTTCAGCCACCGGTTACTATACCGATACGCTTACAGTAACCGACAGCGTGCTGCAGCTCAGCGAACTGCTCATTGCCCTGCGGCCGCTGGCGCCCACACTACCTGATGTGACCGTAACTGCGGGTATGAATGCCTACCAGCTGGACAGCCTCGAAAGACGCCGGCAATTCCTGGCCCTCGTGGGTGAATCGCGCATTCCCACGGTGGGCAAAGCCAATGAACTGGGCTTTGGGATGGCCATCAACCTCGACCATTTCAGCAAAAGGGAAAAGAAGAAACGGACGG
>JALOMZ010000256.1 GCA_025455205.1 Chitinophagaceae bacterium
GCCTGCCGCTGCAGGGGCAGCACATTGCCTTCATTCTTCAACAGCACGATGCTCTTGCGTGCAGCCTCGCGGCTGGCGCTGCGGTGCGCCACCGTAAACACCTGCGTACGCTGGCGCTCAGCATTGCTGTTGCGGTAGGGATCATCAAACAAGCCCATGCGGAATTTCCAGGCCAGGATGCGCGCCACGGCAGTATCCAGCGTTTGCATTTTCACCTTGCCTTCCTTCACCAGGGCCGGCAATTCCGATACCATGGCACGGGTTTCCATATCCATCATGCTGCCTGCATTCAGGGCCTTCATGGCCACATCCTTCTTATCAATGGCGTATCCGTGCGGTATCATCTCCCCGAATGAATTCCAGTCGCTGATCAAAAATCCTTTGAAGCCCCATTGCTTACGCAACACCTCGGTAACCAGGTAGTCATTGCCACTGGCCGGCACGCCTTCGAACACATTGAAGCTGTTCATCACGGTGGCCGCCCCGGCTTCCACCGCTGCCTTGTAAGGAGGCAGGTGCACATTCCATAAATTATAGCGGTCTGTATTCACATGGTTGTATTCGCGGCCGGCCTCCACGGCGCCATAACCGGCAAAATGTTTCACGCAGGCCATGATATTCTCCGCACCAAAATCACCCTGAAAGCCCTGCACCCGCGCCGCTGCCAGCACGCCGCCCAGCCAGGGATCCTCGCCCCCGCCTTCCATCACGCGGCCCCAGCGCGGGTCGCGGCTGATGTCCATCATGGGGGCAAAAGTCCAGTGAAGCCCCTCGGCGCTGGCTTCCCGCGCCGCAATGGAGGCAGCCTCGCGGCTCAGCGCAGGGTCCCAGGCACAGGCTTCGGCCAGGGGAATGGGAAAAATAGTTTTATACCCGTGTATCACATCAAAAGCAAACAGTACCGGAATGCCCAGCCGGCTTTCCTGCACCGCCAGCTGCTGGATGGCGCGGGTTTCTTCCACGCCGGTCACGTTGAGCATGGAGCCCACCAGCCCCTTGCGCACCATGTCCATCTTGGCCTTCTGGCCGGGATCATTGGCTGCCGGACCGGTGAAAACGCCACCGTTCAGCTGGTTGAGCTGGCCGGCCTTTTCCTCCAGCGTCATGCGCGACAAGAGATCTGCCACACGCTTTTCAATGGGCAAGGCCTTGTTGCGATAGGGCGGAACAGAAGGGCCTTGCGCCAAAAGATAACTGCCCAGCAAAAGGCAGGCGGAGAGGAAGACTATCCTTTTCATACTGGTAAGGAATTTGAAAACGGGGCTGGAAGTTAGTGTATCGCGGACAGCTGTCCATGATTTTTACCAGCAAAGCAAATGCCGGGGAAAGTCCCCGGCATCCTGCCCTATTCGGCTTCTTTAATCTATAGGATATTTAACCTGCCTATTCCCTATTGCCCATTGCCTCACACATTAAACGCCGTCTCAATGATTTCCGACTGCTCCTTCGCATGCACCTTGCTGTATCCGGTGGCGGTGGCAGCACTGGCCTTGCGGCTGATGACGCCGAAGTTGATGCTTTGCAGGTTCATTTTCAGGAAGGCGGCCGCCCCCATATTCATGGGTTCTTCCTGCACCCAGAACCAGGTGGCGTTGTTGTATTTCTTGTTCAGCTGGTTGAGCTGGCTTACGGGCAGCGGGTACAATTGTTCCAGGCGAATAATGGCCACATCATCGCGCTGATCGGCCAGCTTCTTTTCCAGTAATTCAAAGTAGATCTTGCCGCTGCAGAACAGCACTTTCTTCACAGCAGCAGGCACCTGCACAGCCGCATCGTCTATCACTTCGCGGAAGCCGCCCTGGGTGAACTCGCTGATATGGCTGTAGGTGCCCGGATGGCGCAGGTTGGCCTTGGGGCTGAAATTGATCAAAGGCTTGCGGAAGGGCCAGGTGATCTGCCGGCGGAGGGCATGGAACAGGTTGGCCGCGGTGGTGATATTGGTAACCACCATATTCTGTTCGGCGCAAAGCTGCAGGAAACGCTCCAGGCGGGCACTGCTATGCTCAGGTCCCTGACCCTCATAACCATGTGGCAGCAGCATCACTACGCCGTTCATGCGGTGCCATTTCTGCTCAGCCCCGCTGATGAACTGATCGATCACGGTTTGGGCGCCGTTGGCAAAATCGCCGAACTGGGCTTCCCACAGCACCAGGGCATGCGGGTTGGCCATGGCATAGCCATATTCAAAACCCAGCACGCCGTATTCGCTCAGCAGGCTGTTGTATATGCGGAAGCGGCCCTGTCCTTCGCCCAGGTGGCTGAGGCGGTTGTAGAATTTATCGGTCACCTCATCGCGCAGCACGGCATGGCGGTGGCTGAAAGTGCCACGGCCCACATCCTGGCCACTCATGCGCACATCATATCCCTGCAGGCACACACTGGCATAGGCCAGCAACTCACCGGTAGCCCAGTCGAATTTCTGTTCGGTATCAAACAGCTTACGCTTGTCGCTGAGCAGCTTGTCTACCTTGCGCAGGGGCTTGAAACCTTCGGGCAGGGTCATGATGCTGTTAAAGCAATGCAGCAGTTTGTCATCCGCCACGGCGGTTACGGGACTGCTTTCGAAATCGGCCTCCGTGGCCTTGTGCAGCTCGCGCCACCACTCTTCGGGTTTCTGGTAATGGTAGGGCAGCGGATTCTGCTTTACGCCGTCGAGGCGGGCCTGCAGGTCGTCCCAGAATTTCTTTTCCATTTCCCGGGCCAGGTCCTTGGCCTGCGGGTCGCCATTTTCCAGCAGCCAGTTCACATACACCTCGCGCGGGTTGGGGTGCTTGTCAATAAGGGCATACAGGCCGGGCTGGGTGAATTTGGGGTCATCGCCTTCGTTGTGGCCATGGCGGCGGTAGCACACCATGTCCACAAACACATCGCAGTTGAATTCCTGGCGGAAACGGGTGGCAATATCCACCGCCTTCACCACGGCTTCGGCGTCATCACCGTTTACGTGGATCACAGGCGCCTGAATGGCTGCGGCGAGGCTGGTGCAATAGTCAGAGCTGCGGGCATCGGTAAAATCGGTGGTGAATCCAATCTGGTTGTTGATCACAAAATGGATGGTACCGCCGGTGCTGTAGCCGTCGAGCTTGCTCATTTGCAGCACCTCATATACAATACCCTGGCCGGCAATGGAGGCATCGCCATGGATGAGGATGGGCAGCACCTTGTCGTATTCGTGATTATACATCACGTCGGCCTTGGCGCGGGCAAAGCCCAATACCACGGGGTTCACCGCTTCCAGGTGGCTGGGGTTGGGCGCAAGCTTGAGGTTAATGGTCTTGCCATTGGCCGTTTCGGGCTGGCTGCCAAAGCCGAGGTGGTATTTCACATCACCGCTGCCCATGGTGGTGTCGGGGATGGCGGTGCCTTCAAATTCGCTGAAGATCTGCTCATAGGTTTTGCCCATGATATTGGCCAGCACGTTGAGGCGGCCGCGGTGTGCCATGCCAATCACCACCTCTTCAACACCATGATCGGCGGCAGTGTTGATGATCTGGTCAAGGGCGGCAATGGTGGTTTCACCTCCTTCCAGGCTGAAACGCTTCTGGCCAATGTATTTGGTATGCAGGAATTTCTCGAAGATCACGCCCTGGTTGAGTTTTTCCAGGATGCGGCGCTTGCGCTCGGTGGGCAGGGGCTCGTGGAATTTGCGCTCAATTTCGTTGGTCAGCCAGTCTATTTTCTTCTGGTCGCTGATGTACTTGAATTCCCAACCTACATGGTGGGCATAGCATTTCTGCAGGTGCGCATAGATATCGCGCAGGGTGGCAGGCCCCAGTCCAATGAGTTTGCCTGCCTGGAAGGTACGGTCCAGGTCGGCCTCGGTGAAGCCGTAAAACGACAGTTCAATATTGGCGCCCCGGTCGCGGCGGGCGCGAATGGGGTTGGTTTTGGCCAGCAGGTGGCCTTTGTTGCGATAGCCCAGGATGAGGCGATAAGCGCGGAGATCGTACATCCAGTCGGTAGCAGTAGGTTCCGAACCGGTGGTGGCGGCTGATGCCCCCGGCTTTTCGGCACTGGCAGGCAGGGTACCACCAGCGGCCACATTGGCCATGGCAAAGTCGAATCCCTCAAAGAATTTCTTGAGGTCGGGATCCACACTGTTGGGATTGGCGGCAAAGTCGCGATACAG
>JALOMZ010000257.1 GCA_025455205.1 Chitinophagaceae bacterium
TGGCATTGGCCGCAATGCCAATAAGCAGCCCATGTTCAGCGAGGAAGATCGCCTGCGGTGGATCATGGAAACCTACAGTGGCAACGACAAGATCGGGGCCGTAGTGTATGAGGGCCTTACGGTTGACTGCTGCAAGCGGGTTGGCGCGCAGTTCATCCTGCGGGGCATCCGCTATGTGAGTGATTTTGAATATGAGAAGGCTATTGCCGATATGAACCGCAGCATAGACCATGCCGTGGAAACCATTTTCCTGACCTGCTCGCCGCAATTTACTTCTGTGGCCTCCACGCTGGTGAGGGATGTATACCGCAACGGCGGAGATGTACGCCAGTTTCTGCCGGCTTCAGTCATCAAAACCATCTATCCAGTCAGCTGATGTCCGACTCGCAGGAGCATATCTGGTTTGGCAACATACCCGATCCCGGGGAGTTGAATGCCTTATCAAAGGGTACCATGGGGGAGTGGCTCGATATACTTTTCACCGAAGCCGGACCGGATTACCTGAAGGCCACCATGCCGGTGGACCATCGTACCCGTCAGCCTTATGGCCTGTTGCATGGAGGTGCCTCCGTGGTACTGGCCGAAACCCTGGGCAGTGTGGCCTCTGCCATGGTGGTGGACAATAGTCGTTATAAGTGCGTAGGCATGGAGATCAATGCCAACCACCTGCGCAGCGCCCGCCAGGGATGGGTCACGGGTATTGCCCGGCCGCTTCACCTGGGTACCACCACCCATGTGTGGGATATAAAGATCTGCGATGAGCGCGACCGCCTGCTTTGCGTGTCGAGATTAACAGTTGCTGTATTGAAGTAGCGAGGGGATAAGTTGTTCTCCTCTCAGCCCGGGTTGCTGTTGCGCCGGATGACTTCCTCAATCGAAGGGAAGGTGTTGCGCATCACCTGGTCCAGTTCTGACTGACTGATCCACCGGATATCCGTGATATCTTCTTCTGCTTGCGGCACCAGGGCTTCTCCACCTCCATGGGCCATCCTGAACCATTGTGTTTCTTTCAGTACAAAGGCACCACGTTCATGGTAGGTATGCCAGGTGGATCCCAATTCCCCGGTGATCTGTATATCCTGCAGGCCCGTTTCCTCGGTTATTTCACGGAGGGCACAGGTGCGGATGTCTTCGCCCTCGTCGAGCTTGCCCTTGGGAAGGTCCCAGGCGCCCCTTCTGAAAATGAAGAGGAATGCACCGGCAGGATTCACCACCAGGCCCCCGGCAGCCATGATATACTGAAAGTGGTTGCAGAATTCGTTCCAGAAATACCCGGTATGATGGGTGAGAACGATGGCTGCCCTGGCTTCGGTATGCTCCAGGTCATGTATGCAGCGCGGAAGGCAGGATACAGTGGGCTGGTTGATGAGGATTGTGCCACCCCGGCTGCTCAGGGCATACAAGGTGGGGTCGAGATGGTCGGTGATATAGAATGGCTTGTTGCCGAAATAAACGCAATAATGACCGGGCATGGCACAATGTTACGAAATGAAAATTGCAGAAAAGCATCCCATAAAAGATTGCGATATTCGCCGCGGCGGCACCGCCAGTTGACCTGCATTTGGCGGCGGCGGCTGCATCTAAAAATCCTCGCACATGATGACCAATGAAAAAGCGGTAGCGGAAAAGCTGCTGCAGATAGGGGCAATCAAATTGAGTCCTGATGCGCCCTTTACCTGGGCCAGCGGATGGAAGAGCCCTATTTATTGCGACAACCGCAAGACCCTGGGATATCCGTATATCCGCGATTTTGTAAAAAGTGAACTGTGCAATGTTGTCTTTTCCGAGTTTGCAGAAGCAGAACTGCTGGCCGGTGTAGCCACCGCAGGTATTGCCTGGGGGGCCATGGCGGCCGACCAGCTAAAATTGCCCTATGTATACGTGCGGCCCAAACCCAAGGAGCACGGGCTGGGCAACCAGATTGAGGGATACTATACGCCCGGGCAAAAAGTGCTGGTGGTGGAAGACCTGGTAAGCACGGGCAAAAGCAGCCTCCAGGTGGTAGATGTGCTGCGGCAGGCAGGGATGGAAGTAATGGGCATGGTGGCCATTTTTACCTATGGATTTCCGCAGGCAGCTGAGGCCTTTGAGCGGGCCGGTGTGCCATTCAGGGCCCTCACCAATTATGCCACCCTGATTGACCTGGCCATAGAAAGAGGCATGGTTACTGCAGACCAACAAGCGTTGCTGATGCAGTGGGCTGCAGATCCCGCTGGCTGGAAAGGCCTGTAGATGCAGGTGGCCTAAGGTTGATGGTAGGCATACCTGAAAAGACTGTACATGAACATCTAAAAAATAATGGTATGAAGCAGATCCTTTCCATATTGGCTTTCTGGCTGGTATGCCTCACCGCAGCAGCCCAACAACCCAAAATTCAGCGGGCTGAAATCAAGACGCCTGATGCCAAATGTGAATCTTGTAAGCAGATCATTGAATCGCAGGCGCCCAGGTATGTGGATGGCCTGGTGAAGATCAATGTTATTTTCAAGCGTGGGGTTACCCAGGTGCAGTGGTACCCCGACCGCACCAACCTGGAAGAATTGAAAACTGCCATTGCCAACACCGGATTTGATGCCGATGACGTGACGGCTGCGCCGGATGCCTACAAAAAGCTGCCCGATTGCTGCAAGAAAAAACAGAATCCCTAAAGTCCCAGTTGCTGCAGGTCTTTGCGGGTAAATACCCCTTGCTGCTCAAAGGGTAGGGTCCATTTGAAATGCCCCCTGCCGGCCTGCGCCTTGCCGGAGAGTTTATAGGGTAATCCTTTTCCTAAAAACAGGTCGAGGCCGCCGGATAATAAGTACGAGGTTCGCAGCGATATGGTTACCGGAAAATCCGTTTCTTTCTGTGGCGGCAGTATCAGCAGGCTATCGTGCTGCAATGATCCTACCACCTTGTCGCGGATACTGCAGCTGGCTTCCGCCTTCCAAACTTTCAGGGGATACGGGTTGGGATTATAAAACCGAAGTCCCACGCGAAGCAGCAGGCTATCACTGTGGTTATCGGCCAACCTCATATCCCGGATGCCCACCGACCGGAGTTCCGGCTGAATGGGGGCGCTGCAGGCAGCGGCAAGCAAGCACAGCACAAGTATCGCGTATTGGGCAATCCGGTTCATGCCCAAAGAAAAGAAAGGATGATCATCCAGCCATACGCTGGCAGCCCATGCGGGGAAAATATTCCGGACCCAAACCCGCGCCATTATCTTGCACCCGTGATTCCGGTAATTGAAATACAATTCTTTGGCCCTGTTGCTGCTTACCGGGCCCTGATGCCCGCCCGCCGCGTGGAATTGGAGCGCTATGAGTGTTTCCAGAAAATGAGCTACCGCAACCGGATGCAACTGCTGGGGCCGCATGGGGTGCAAAACCTCAGTATTCCTATTGTGGGCGGCCGCGAAAAAAAGGGGGTGCCAATCATGGAGGTGGAAGTGGATTACAGCGGCCGGTGGATGGCCGAACACTGGCGCAGCCTGGAATCCTGGTATAACCGATCGCCCTTTTTCTTTCATTACGGGCCTATGGTAAAAGAGCTCCTGGAGCAACGGCCGCCCTTGCTGTGGGACCTGGCGAGGAACAGCCAGGTTTGGGCCTTACGGCAATTGGGCTGGGAGGGGGTTCTGGCAGAAACAGAACAATGGAATACATTGCTTCCTGAAGGCGGACAGGACTATCGAAACCACTTCCTGCCCAGACATAGGATGGCAGTGGCCGTACCGCCATACCAGCAGGTTTTCGGTACCGGTTTTGAATCCAATCTCAGCGTGCTGGATCTTCTTTTCAACATGGGCCCGGACAGTTACAATTATCTTTTAAACGAAACCGTTTAAGAATAGTCATACACTGTATGCCCCTCAGCGTCAACTTAATTGGCGCTGTTTGGCATTGAACCCCTATTTTGCACATCCGCCAAAACGAATTTGCGCCTGAAATGAGACCTGTATTGGTTATGATCCTGTGGTTGGCCGGCAGCATCCTGTTTCCGGCGAAACAAATCATTGCACAGGATTTCTCCAACAAGGGGAAGGATTTCTGGATCGGATACGGAAACCACGTGCGGATGTTCAACAACACGCCGCTTCCTGGTACAGGCTGTGTGACCCAGGCCGGTGGCGCCCAGGT
>JALOMZ010000258.1 GCA_025455205.1 Chitinophagaceae bacterium
CATTTCTCATTCAGTTCTGCCAGCCTGATCTCCAGTTCCTTTTTCAGCAGTTCCTTGGTATGGTCTGTGCTCCACTGCAGCAGCTCCGTAACACCCACAAACCGGGGTTTCTGGTCGATGATCACGCAGGCATTGGGCGAGATGCTTACTTCGCAGTCGGTGAAGGCATAGAGTGCATCAATGGTGATATCGGGTGAAGCGCCTGCGGGCAGTTCCACCAGTATGCGTACTTCGGCTGCCGTAACGTCGGTCACCTTCTTCACCTGTATCTTCTTGGCTTCGGTGGCCTTGGTGATGGAGTCAATCAGGCTGCTCACGGTAACGCCATAGGGCACATCGTTGATGGCCAGGGTCTTCTTGTCTACTTCTTCTATGCGTGCCCGCACACGTACCTTACCACCCCGGCGTCCATCGTTGTAGTTGGATACGTCTATCTGGCCACCGGTCTGGAAATCGGGATACAGTTCAAACTTCCGGCCTTTGAGGTATTTGATGGCGGCATCACAGAGCTCAATGAAGTTGTGGGGCAATATCTTGGTGCTCAGGCCTACGGCAATGCCATCGGCACCCTGTGCCAGCAGCAGGGGGAACTTCATGGGCAGGGTCACCGGTTCCTGTTTGCGGCCATCGTAGCTCAGTTGCCATTCGGTGGTCTTGGCATTGAAAGCCACTTCCAGGGCAAACTTGCTGAGGCGGGCTTCAATATACCTGGAGGCAGCGGCATCATCACCGGTGCGTACATCGCCCCAGTTGCCCTGGGTATCTATGAGCAGGTCTTTCTGGCCCATGTTCACCAGCGCATCGGTGATACTCATATCGCCATGCGGATGGTATTGCATGCTCTGGCCTACGATGTTTGCCACTTTGTTGTAGCGGCCATCATCCATTTCCTTCATGGCATGCAGAATGCGCCGCTGCACCGGCTTCAGGCCATCTTCCACTGCTGGCACCGCCCGCTCCAGGATCACATAGGAGGCATAGTCCAGGAACCAGTTCTGGTAGAGGTCGCTTACCCCGGTGGTTTCATTATTGCTGTTCTTAACAGGATCGAATGCTGACATACTATATTACTTTCTCCACGTTCTTACGATTCTTCTGTTTCGGTTTCGGCCCCGGCCTTCTTTTTCAGGGAAGGCATGGCAGGATTGCGCAGTTCAAAATCGCGGGTTCCCTTCTCCAGGTCGCCACGCACTTCCCATCCACTGGGTGTTATCATTTGCTTCAGGCGCCAGGCCAGGAACACATCTCCGGTAGTCTCCTTCTCCTTGGAGAGAAACTGCCCGATCACCTTATGGCCCTTTACGAAATCGCCATACACATACCTGGCCAGGGCTTTGTCGTAATGATCCTCATCGGCCTGGCCCAGCTTCTTGCCACCTTCCAGCAGGCGCACCATACGTCCTTCCTGGCAGATACGCTTCCATTCGTCGCCGTCCACTTCAAATTCACTGGGCGTAACAGGACGGGCCAGCTTTTTGGCCTTGAGGAATTCGCGGGGCGGAATTTCACTCAGCCACTGCGGATAAAATATATTACCCTTTTCACTAATGAATGGCAGGTTGTTCAGGTAAAGGATGAAGATCCGGCCCTGCCAGGGCTGCAGCTGGCTGATGAGCCAGTAGTAGCCGCTCACATCGTGTTTGTTTTGGGCGGCCCAGATCCATACTGTTTCCTGTTCATCGGTCTCCAGTTGCTTTGTCAGCTGGTGCACCGTCATGCGGTCGTCTACCATGCCCAGGGTGCTTTCCGCGTCGTAGTCGCCGCTGGATTCCAGGAGCATACGCCACCAATCACGGCGCGCCTGCCAGCCCTCGGGCGTATCCAGGGCAGCCAGGGGCCCCACGGCATAGTCGTCTTTGATCTCTATGACAGTGCCGGCCATCGACTCATCGAGTGCTATGGCCTGTTGCAGCACGGCCACATCGGCGGTATTGAAGACTACATGTATCATAAAGGTTCACTCAATCATTTATCCGGCGCTACCAGGTAGTAGCTGCAGGTGGTCAGAAAATTGCGCAGGAAAGGGAGGGCATTCACCACAGACAGCTGCCTGCGGGGTTTCCAGCCAAACTTGTACTGGTACACCGGGTTGATGAGCCAGTGCTGCTGCTTCACCACGCGGTATCCGGTGCTTCTGAGGATGCGTTCAAAACGTTCAATGGAAATACCCGTTTCCTTGATTTCCACCAATTCATCGGGCTGGTGCTTGTTCACTTTCAGCAACCATTTGAACACCGGCATGGGCAGCAGGTGCCAGTAGGGTGTTTTGCCGAGCAACCCGGGCAGCACCTGCTGGTGGCCACCATAGGGCATGTACCAGGGCGGAAACGCAAAGAAGATCATACCTCCCGGGTTGAGAAAGCTCTTCATCCAGGCAATCAGGCGGGCCTGATCGTGGATATGTTCAATCACATCCTTGAGTACGATAATGTCGAACCGGGTGCCCAGATCTTTCTGTGGGTCCACATCATAGATGTTGCTGCTGATGAGCCGCACCTGACCGCGCTCCAGTTCGGGTTGCAGCCATTCATGGGCCTTCTCCAGCCAGAGCGGGTACATCTCCACGCCCACGCACTGCACCCCTTTTTCGGCAAAGGCGCGCAGCAGGGAACCCTGGCCGCAGCCTATCTCCAGCATCTGCATGCCGGCACGCAGCGGCTTCACCGACTCAATAAAGGGAAGCACAGCATCCCTGGCATTGGCCAGCTGCAGATCGAAGTAGCGTTTATGGTCGGTATGGAATTCCAGCATGCCTTATCTCCTATTGTTCTACCAGGTCTAGTTCCACCCGCAGGTTGTCAATAATGAATTCCTGGCGCTGCATGGTATTCTTACCCATATAGTATTCCAGCAGCTGCTGAATGTGGTCGCCCTGTTCCAGCAATACGGGTTGCAGGCGGATATCGTTGCCTATAAACTGTCCGAATTCATTGGGGGATATTTCACCCAGACCCTTGAAGCGGGTGATTTCCGGGTTCTTGCCCAGTTTGGCCATGGCTGCCTGCTTCTCCTTTTCGTCGTAACAATAAATGGTCTCCTGCTTGTTGCGCACCCGGAACAGTGGTGTTTCCAGGATGTACAGGTGCCCGCGCTTCACCAGGTCGGGGAAGAATTGCAGGAAGAAGGTCATCATCAGCAGGCGGATGTGCATGCCGTCCACATCAGCATCGGTGGCCAGGATGATGCGGTTGTACCGCAGGTCTTCGAGGCCTTCCTCAATATTGAGGGCATGCTGCAGGAGGTTGAACTCCTCGTTTTCATACACTACTTTTTTGGTGAGCCCGAAGCAGTTCAGGGGTTTACCCCGCAGACTGAATACGGCCTGGGTATCCACATCGCGGGCCTTGGTGATGGAACCGCTTGCGCTGTCGCCCTCGGTGATGAAGAGCGTGGAATTGTTCTTCTTTTCCTCAAACACCTCCTTATTTTTGGAAGGCGGCGCATCATTGAAATGGACATTACAGTCGCGCAGTTTCTTGTTATTGAGCGCGGCCTTCTTGGCCCGTTCGTTGGCAATTTTCTTGATGCCCTGCAGTTCCTTGCGTTCCCGCTCACTTTGCTCGATGCGCTTTTTCATGGCATCGGCGATGGTGGGGTTCTTGTGCAGGAAGTTGTCGAGCTCACGAGCCAGGAAATCGCCAACAAAGTTCTTCATGCTGGGCCCGCCTTCGTACACGTTCTGGCTACCCAGCTTGGTCTTGGTCTGGCTTTCAAATACCGGCTCCTGTACCCGCACCGATACGGCCGCTACAATGGAGGTGCGGATATCGGAGGCATCATAGTCTTTCTTGAAGTGGTCGCGGATGGTCTTTACAAAGGCTTCGCGGAATGCCTGCTGGTGGGTGCCGCCCTGCGTGGTATACTGGCCATTCACAAATGAATAGAGGTCTTCGCCATAATCGTTGTTATGGCTGAGGGCCACTTCTATGTCCTCCCCTTTCAGGTGAATGATAGGATACCGGAGTTCATCGGCATTGGCCTTACGCTGCAGCAGATCGAGCAGGCCGTTCTTGCTTACATAACGCTTGCCATTGAAGTTGATGACCAGACCTGCATTGAGGTAGCAGTAGTTCCACAACTGGTCTTCAATGAATTCAGACTTGTATTTGAAGTGCTTGA
>JALOMZ010000259.1 GCA_025455205.1 Chitinophagaceae bacterium
CAATATTCCTTCGGTAAGGAATAATGAAAGGATTGAAATACCCGGTCGAAAATTAATTCAACCCTGCGCCTGCATCATCTGCATTACGGGTTGCCAGCGGCTTTGGAAAATATCGCGCAGGTGCTGGTGATCGGCAGCCGACAGCGTAACCAGCCCCTCTGTATTCAAAGCCACATGCTGCGGGGTTCTTATGCCGGGAATAACGGTGCTCACCTCCGGGAAACCCAATATGAAACTCAGCGCCAGGGAGGAAAGGCTGGTGTTGTATTGCTTGGCCAGGGTGCGCAGAATATCCTGCGTGGTTTGGATGATATTGGGTGTGAGCCGGAAGGAACGGTGGTCTTCGGGGCTGAAGGTATCCGTGGGTCTTATTTTGCCGCTCAGCAATCCAAACTGCAGCGGCATTCGGGCAATGATGCCATAGCCCTGCTGCGCTGCTTTTTGCATGATGGGCACCGCCAGTTGGTTGATAAGGTTGAGCACCAGCTGAAAGCCATGTCCTTTCTGCATTTCCAGCAGTACCTCGGCTTCCGGTTCGGGTGCAAAGGTGATGAGGGAGGCGCCCCAGTAGCGGATCTTGCCCTGCTGCTTCAGCTGTTCCATAGCTTCGATGCATTCGCCCTGCTGCAGGTGGTGTACCCGCGCTACATGCAACTGGTAATAATCGATGGTATCGCGGCGCAGCCGCTGCAGGCTTTTCTCACAGGCCTGCATGATATGCGCTTTGCTATAGTCAATAGCGATCTTACCGTCTTCGCCCACTTTCTGCCCTACCTTGGTGGCAATCACCACATCGGGCCGGTTGCCGAAAAGTTCACCGATCAGGGTTTCAGAATGGCCAAGGCCATAGAAATCGGCCGTGTCATAGAAATTGATGCCGGCATCCAGGGCCGCCTGCAGGGCCTGGCGCGAAACGGCATCGTCAGAAGGTCCCCATCCAATGGGCATGCCCCCTACGTTGGCTGCGCCGCCAATGGCCCAGGCGCCAAAACCAATCTCGCTCACCTGCAGATCTGTGCTGCCGAATCTCCTGTATTTCATCTAATAAAGATCATCAAATTTTGCGTATCCCTCGCTTACTTTTGCCCCTACAAGCAGATAGGCCATATGAACAGACCCATACGTGTACTGGTAGCCAAAGTTGGACTGGACGGCCACGACCGTGGCGCCAAGGTGATTGCCACCGCCCTGCGCGACGCCGGCATGGAAGTGATTTACACCGGCCTGCGCCAAACCCCGGATATGGTGGTGAATGCAGCCCTGCAGGAAGACGTGGATGCCATTGGCGTGAGCATTCTCAGCGGCGCCCACATGACGGTATTCCCGCGCATCAAACAACTGATGGATGAAAAAGGGATGCAGGATGTGCTGCTCACCGGCGGCGGCATCATTCCGGATGAAGACATGCAGCAGCTGCATGCCCTGGGCGTAGGCAAATTGTTCCCGCCCGGCACCAACACAGGAGCGATATCGGAATATATTACCCAATGGGTACAGGAGCACCGGCCTTTCTGATCCCAAGCCCCCCTTTATGTCCAAAATAGTGATTGCCCTGGCAGCAGGATGCCTTGTTTATTTCATGTACGAACTGGTGACCCTGGAAAATCCCTCCAAGGCTGGCTATCTCTGCCTGGCAGCAGGCAATATCCTGGCGCTCGTCAATAGCCAGATCAGGAAGAAGCCGAACGGATAATAAGGATATACATCAATGGCAGGAAGCAGCTTCGGCGCTGCGGGTGCCATCCGGCAGGCCGTCTATCTGAGGCGACAGGTAAGGAATGCCGAGGTCGAGGCCCCGCAAAATGAGCAGCACCGCCACTAATGCCGTAAACACTGGCAGCAACCGGCGCACCTGGTGACGGTATTGTATGCCCAACTGAGCAGAAAACAGCACCAGGAATAGCATAAGTGGAATAGTTGCCAGTCCGAACACCCCCATAAACAGGGCCGATTGCCAGGGAGATCCGGTGGCGGCAGCAGCACTGAGGGCCACGTACAACAGGCCACAGGGAAGCAATCCATTGAGCATACCAAACACAAAGGAAGTACCAAAGCCGGCGCGGGCCATCACCCTGCCCATCACGGGCGAAAGTCGGTTGCCCACATAATCCGTAAAGCGGTTGCTGTGAAAAAGCACCGGCCTGAAAATAGCCATCAGCGCAAAAAACAACATGCCAAAACCCAGCAGCAGGCTCAGGCCCCGCTGCCAGCCGGCAATCACCAGCTGATGGCCCATCAGGCCAAACAACAGACCCAGCAATACATAGGTAACCGTTTTACCGGTAAAATACAGCAGGGTGGATGCCCCGTGTTTCGATTTCTGCCCGCCTGCCGCGGGGAGCGACAAGGCCAGGGGACCACACATACCCACACAATGCAGGCTGCCGGCAAATCCCAGCAATGCGGCACTGATGAGTATTACGGTATTCATGTGGCAGAAAGGACGATCAGGTGGTTCAATTATTGAGCATAGAGGGTTTGCTCGTCATAATAACGCTTGCCCTCGTGCATCCAGGCAGTCTTCACCTTGTATACACCCGTTTTGAGTTTGTTGGAGGGCACCATCACCGTGTTATTGCCGGCGAGGTCAATTTCAAAATCCAGGTCTGCATTGTCTGGCCGGTAGAATTTTACCACCCCTTGCCCATCAATTCTTTCCAACGGCAGGGCCACCGTGATCAGCGAGGTGGTTTGGGTTACAGACACCGGCTTACCCAGGGCCTGCAGGTTGCGCTGCCCGTCTATCACTTCCTGGTATTTGAGCTCCTGCGCATAGTAATCAGGGGTCACCAGGTCGTAATGCTGCTGCGTGCACAAATACACCATCACCAGCATGAACACCACAAAGGAGGTGTAAGCGATAAATATTTTTGTGCCCCAATTCCATTTAATAGTCATAGCCCTAAATTATTCTGTATAGCCCAGAAAACTGGTCTTTATGGTTCTGATTTTTTTGCCATCCTGGTAAACCCCAATGCGAACATCACTGTCACGCCGCTTGATGGCCGACTTTGGCAGCACAACGAAGAAAGTACTTTCTGCCTGTCCTTCGGCGGGTGTTACCAGTTGATGATGGCCCACCACATTCACGCGGCCGGGCATTCCTTCCACCTGCAGGTCCACCTTCACTTCCTTATGGGTTTTGTTCACCATGTTCATATGGTAGAGGTTGCTGAGGCTGTCTTTACCCACTTCCTGGAATAACTGGCCCTGTGCACGCAGGATGGTCACATCCACATCGTTGCGGGTGGCCAGCAGGGTGACCAGGCCGGCAATGAGCAGCATGAGTACCACGGAGTACCCCTTCATCCGGCCCGAGAAGGAGAATGGCTTGTTTTCAGCCAGCTGGTTCTCACTGGCATAGCGCACCAATCCGCGCGGCAGGCCTACTTTGTCCATCACCGCATCGCAGGCATCGATGCAGGCTGTGCAGTTAACACACTCCAGCTGAGTACCGTTTCTTATATCTATGCCGGTGGGACAAACCACCACGCATTGTTTGCAGTCGATGCAGTCACCCAGGCCATGCTCGCTGGGACGTTTTCCCTTACCCCGGGGTTCACCGCGGTTGTAGTCGTACGCCACAATGATGCTGTTCTTGTCGAGCAGCACACCCTGCAACCTGCCGTAGGGGCAGATCACCGTACATACTATTTCGCGGGCAAAGGCATACACTACATAAAACGCACCGGTAAACACCAGCAGGGCAATGAAGCCACCAAGGTGCTGCGAAACAGGTTCATTAATAATCTTGAAGAGATCGTCAACGCCAATGATATAGGCCAGGAATGTGTTGGCAATCACAAAAGAGAGCGCAAAAAAGATCACATGTTTGATCGTCTTCTTTAAGATCTTTTCAGTTGTCCAGCCAGCTTGTTTCAGGGCCCGCTGCTGGTTGGGATTGCCTTCTATCCACCATTCGATTCGGCGGAAGATCATTTCCATGAAAATGGTCTGCGGGCAGGCCCAGCCGCAGAACACGCGGCCATAGATCATGGTAAAGAGGTAGATGAACACCACAAAAGTGACCATACCCACCCCGAAGATGAAGAAGTCCTGCGGCCAGAAGATCATGCCCAGGATGGAGAACTTCCCCTCCACCACGTTGATCTGCAGCGCGGGGTTCCCGTTGATCCGGATGAAGGGCAGACTGAAAAAGAGCACCACATAAAAGACACTCAGCAGGGAGCGCAGGGTATACCATTTCCCTTTCGGCTGCCAGGCATATATCCAGTTGCGCTTTCCCTTTTCCGTTACCGAT
>JALOMZ010000260.1 GCA_025455205.1 Chitinophagaceae bacterium
TTCGGGTTAAGGAGTCCGCTGCTGGCCATGAGCATATCTTTCACGAATTCAGCCTTCAGGCGCTGGCGGGGCGCCCGGGCCAGGTAAATATTCTCCGGGTCTTTTTCCAGGTGTTTCTTGTTCACGCGGGCCGACTGCCGGTAGGTGGCGCTCATCACGATCTGTTTCACCAGTCGCTTGATATCCCAGCCGTGCTCCATGAAGTCCACGGCCAGCCAGTCGAGTAATTCCGGATGCGAGGGCAGTTCACCCTGCATGCCAAAGTCGCCGGCGGTTTTTACGATGCCGCGGCCGAAGAACTCCTGCCATACCTGGTTCACAAATACCCGGGCTGTGAGCGGATTGTTCTTGTTGACCGTCCATTTGGCGAGGCCGAAGCGGTTGCGGGGGTATTGCTGTTCATCGTATCGCATCACGGCCGGCAGGGCTTCGGGCTGCACTTCGCGGGTGGGCATGTTGTATACGCCCCGGCTCAGGATATAGGTCTTGCGCAGGGTATCCCTTTCGCCCATCACCGACACCATAAGTCTGCCGGTGTCCTGTTTGTTCAGGAAGCCGAGCAGTTGCTTTACATCGGCATCCTCAATGGTGAGAATGGGGTTTTTGGCCGGCTTGGATATGGATACATCGCCTTCATAGCCTATTTCACGGGTGTTATTGAAAAAAGCAAAGAGGCTGAAATAATCCTTTTGCGAAACGGGATCGTATTTGTGATCGTGGCATTGGGCACATTCCACCGTAAGGCCCAGCATGCCTTTGGTATAGGTCTTTACCTTGTCTACCAGGTATTCCACCCGGTATTCCTCATCAATCACGCCCCCTTCTTCTGTGATCTTGTGGTTGCGGAAGAAGGCGGTGGCCAATACCTGTTCCTTGGTGGCATTGGGCAGCATATCGCCGGCGATCTGCCAGGTGAGGAACTGGTCGTAGGGCATGTTTTTGTTGAAGGCATGAATCACCCAGTCGCGCCAGGGCCATTGGGTGCGTACATTGTCGTCCTGGTAACCGTAACTGTCGGCATAGCGGCCTACATCCAGCCAGTGGAGGGCCATCTTCTCGCCGTAATGCGGACTGGCCAGCAATTGGTCCACTGTTTTTTCATAGGCCTTGTCGCTGGCGTCTTTAGAAAACGCATCCATCATGGCCAGGGTGGGCGGCAGGCCGGTGAGGTCGTAGCTCAGGCGTTTGAGCAGGCGCTCCGGATCTTCCTCCTCATTAGGGGAGAGGCCATGGTCTTCCTGACCTGCCAGGATGAAATAATCAATCTCATTGTGCGTCCAGTCCTCGTCATCCACCTTGGGCAGGGCCGGTTTTTTGGGAGGGGTGAAGGCCCAGTGTGGCTCATATTTGGCGCCCTGGGCAATCCATTTCTCGAAAAGTTTAACCTCGCGGGCTGTAAGCATGCCCAGGTGTGCATCAGGTGGCGGCATCATCTCCAGGCTGTCGTTGCTGCGGATGCGGCGGATGAGCTCACTTTGTTCCGGCTTAAAGGGCACAATGGCAAATGCCCCTTTGGTTTCGCGCAGGGGGGCAAAGGCCGATTCTGCAATATCGAGGCGCAGGCCCGCTTCCATCTTGGCTGTATCGGGCCCGTGGCATTTGAAGCATTTGTCGCTCAGCAGGGGGCGAATATGGAAATTGTAGCTGACCGTGTCGGGCAGGTCACTGTTGCCATCATCGCCCTGGCAGCCGTGAAGAACCAGCAGGGAGGTGGATGCCAGGCAAAAGGTGGCATAGATGATCCGTCGGCGTATCATATGGAAGGGATTCGTTGAGCGGATAATATTAATGAAAAATTGGATTGGGTGGATTCCGGGGGCACCCCACCAGCCGGTTATTCCATTAATACCGCTTTTTTCAGGCACTCATCTCCTTTCTTTTTGCGAACTTGTTCCTTCCAAATGCTGATGCCGTATGCTTCACAACGTCTGTAAAGTGGCTTCACGGCCTTCATTCATCCCAGCCCTTCCGCTGCTGCTGGCAACTGTCCTGGCAATGCAGTCATGCCGGGATGGTAAGGAACCGGAGCAGCCGGCCGGAGGCCCCTGCAGTTACCGGAACACGGTAATACCTGCCCGCCTGATTGCCATGTATTCAGCCGGCCCGGATTATGAGCTGCTGTTCAAACTGGACAGTAATGCACTCATTCCGCCGCCCGACGATACCATCAGCTACTATATGGAGCAGGGGCATTACCTGCCGGCACGGGAAGCCGATAGCCTGGGGGTGGCGGTAGGCAAGTACTATACCTACCTGGTGCGGGATATCGAGTCCGGACATTGCTCCCCGCAGATCCGTCAACTGCTGATGCAGGCGCCGGAATAGCCTTTCCCTTGGAACGGTCAGCCGCTGGCATTTAACCCAATTCGCTTTCCGGAGGATCTATGATGTGAACAACCGGCTCGAAGACCTTCGTTCTGCATTAACTTTCCATCTGCTGTAATGCGTAAATGCTTGCTGTATGCTAAGGAAATGCCTGGTTTTTGTCGCCCGTAACCGTTGGGTTTATCTGTTTTTGCTTTTTACCGTTGTCAGGGTGGCTGCCCAGCAGCGGCGGCCGGTACCGCTGGTTTCCGTGGGGGAAGATTACTACCGGCCGGCCTATCATTTCACCCCGCCCCGTCAGTGGATGAATGATCCCAATGGGTTGGTTTACTACAAGGGCACCTATCATCTTTTTTATCAATATCATCCGCAGGGCAACATCTGGGGCCCCATGCACTGGGGGCATGCCACCAGTACCGACCTGTTCAACTGGCAGGACCAGCCCATAGCCCTTTATCCCAACGACAGCGGCACCGTCTTCTCCGGCAGCGCAGTGGCCGATATACAGAACACGGCAGGATTCAAGCGCGGAACAGAAGATCCCCTGGTGGCCATCTACACGCTAAATGCCAAACGCCAGCACCAGTCCCTGGCTTACAGCACGGATGGCGGCAAGAACTGGAATCAATATGCGGGTAACCCCGTGCTGCCCAACCCCGGACAGCAGGATTTCAGAGATCCGAAAGTGATGTGGCATGCCCCTTCTGCCCAATGGGTGATGACCCTGGCCGTAGGGCAGGAGATCCGTTTTTATGGTTCACCCAATCTGCGTGAGTGGAAGCTGCTGAGTCGCTTTGGGGAAGGGCTGGGGGCCAAAGGCGGCGTATGGGAATGCCCCGACCTGTTTGAGCTGCCGGTGGAAGGAACAAATGCTAAGAAATGGGTATTGCTGGTGAGCATCAACCCCGGCGGACCCAATGGTGGTTCTGCCACCCAATATTTCACAGGAAATTTTGACGGCAGGGTATTTACGGCTGACGGCAAGGAGGTGCGATGGATGGATTTTGGCACAGACAACTATGCCGGGGTTACCTACAGTAATGTGCCGGCAGAAGATGGCAGGCGCATCCTCATTGGCTGGATGAGCAACTGGGCCTATGCCCAGCAAACGCCCACCAGCGCATGGCGCAGCACCATGACCGTGCCCCGGGAACTCACGCTTAGAGCTGGGGAAAAGGGATATAGCCTTTGCTCCGCACCCGTAAAGGAACTGGAGCAATACCGGGCGGAGCAGCCGGAACAGTCAATAGACATGGCCAGTGCCATTGTGATCCCCGACAGCCGGGCCTTGCGCAGCGGCGCCTGTGAGATTAGCTTCCAGGCCAGCCTGGCCGCCGCCGACAGTATGGTGCTGCAACTGGGTAATGCCGCGGAACAACTGGCGATAAAGTATGACAAACGCAACAGCCAGCTGATCATTGACCGAAGCCGCTCTGGCAAGGTGGGTTTTCAAGAGGCATTCGCCAACAGGATTTATTGTCCCTTTGAGCCAAAGGCCGGCGGCCCTACTACCTTCCGGGTGTTGATAGATAAGACATCTGTAGAGTTATTTGTTGATGGCGGCGAGCGGGTGATGACCGCGCTGTTCTTCCCGGAATACCAGTACCACCAATTGCAGCTGCAGGGTATGGGCAGGGAAGGCAGTTTCCGGGTGGCCAGGCGAACGGAATACTCGAACCGGTCGGGATGGCCCAGGGGGGTGTTGATGATGCGGACGGGACAGCTCGCCACGACCCGCCCGGCGCGCGCGAGGCGGGCTTCCCCGGCC
>JALOMZ010000261.1 GCA_025455205.1 Chitinophagaceae bacterium
CCATGAAACTTACCTATTACGGACATTCCTGCTTTATGGTTGAGGCCGGCGGAAAAAAACTGCTGTTTGACCCATTCATCCGGTACAATGAACTCGCCGCTTCTGTGGACGTGGAATCCATTACAGCGGATTATATTTTCATTTCGCATGGCCACCAGGACCATGTGGCCGATGCCGTAGAGATTGCCAAACGCTGCAATGCCACCATCATCTGTGCCTTTGAGCTGATGGCCTGGTTTCACCAGCAGGGACACCAGCAGGTGCATCCCATGAATACCGGCGGCCAGCGCCGCTTTGATTTTGGCACCGTGAAATGCGTGGTGGCCCAGCACAGCAGTGTTTTGCCCGATGGCACATATGGCGCCAACCCCATGGGATTTGTAGTATCCACCCCCGACGGCGACTTCTACTACAGCGGCGACACCGCCCTTACCATGGACATGCAGCTGGTGCCGCTGTGGGGAAAAATCAAATTTGCCGTGCTGCCAATTGGAGATAATTTCACCATGGGAGCCGAAGATGCAGCCCTGGCTGCCGAATGGGTTAAAACAGACACTGTAATCGGCGTACATTACGATACATTCGGGTACATTGTGATTGACAAGGCGGAGGCAACCGAGACCTTCGCCCGGAAAAATATCAGGCTGCTGCTGCCCGCCATCGGAAGCACGGCAGAACTGTAATGCATTAACTTGAAAGCAAGGGAGAAGAAGACCCAATGGCAAGAACGATAGGAATAGCCAATCAAAAGGGAGGCGTAGGCAAAACCACCACCGCCATCAATCTGGCCGCCAGCCTGGCGGTACTGGAATACAGGACTTTGCTGGTGGATGCCGACCCGCAGGCCAACAGCACCACCGGCGTGGGCTTCGACCTGCAGAACATCAACCTCAGCCTGTACGATTGCCTGGTAAACAATGTACCGGCATCGGATGTGATCCTGAAAACAGAAATACCCAACCTCGACCTCATCCCCTCTCACATTGACCTGGTGGGTGCAGAGATTGAAATGATCAACCATCCCAACCGGGAAAACGTACTAAAGCAGCTGCTGGCCCCTGTACAAGACCGTTACGACCTGATCATCATTGACTGTTCACCGTCGCTGGGTCTCATCACGGTGAATGCCCTGGTGGCCGCCGACTCCGTGGTGATCCCCGTGCAAACGGAATTCTTTGCCCTGGAGGGCCTGGGCAAGCTGCTCAACACCATCAAGATCGTACAGAACCGCCTCAATCCGCAGTTGCAGATCGAGGGCATACTGATGACCATGTACGATGGCCGCCTCCGCCTGTGCAACCAGGTGGTGAGTGAGGTACGCCGCCATTTTGAGGACCTGGTCTTCGAAACCATCATTCACCGCAATACCCGCCTGAGCGAAGCGCCCAGTGTTGGCAAGCCGGTTATTCTGTATGATGCCGACAGCAAGGGCGCCAACAACTACCTCAACCTGGCCAAGGAAGTGCTGCAGAAAAACAACATGACCCGCATTTCCGAAGCCGACCGCTACATTATCTAAACAAGGCACTGCGTGATGGCGGGCCTTTTCGGAACAGGGATCCGGAAACCCGCAGCATTTGTGGCCACAGAAGTGAAACCCAACATGAGCAAAACCGATCAGAAAGCCATGATAGGCAAAGGCCTCCGCAGCCTTTTGTCGAATATAGACGCCGACCTCAAGACCAAGGATGGCCACCTGAAGGAGGAGATCGTGCAAAAGAATACCGGCACCATCCGCATCCCCATAGCCAACATTGAAGTAAACCCCAAGCAGCCCCGCCGCGACTTTGATGAACAGGCATTGAAGGAACTGGCCGCCTCCATCAAGATTCACGATATCATCCAGCCGCTTACGGTGGCCAAACTGGCTGGCGACAAATACCGCCTCATTGCCGGGGAACGCCGTTTCCGCGCCTCCAAAATGGCCGGCCTCAAGGACGTGCCGGTGTATATCCGCGAAGGCAACGACCAGCAGCTCCTGGAACTGGCCCTGCTGGAAAACCTGCAGCGGGAAGACCTCAATGCCATAGAGATATCCCTCAGCTATAAGCGCCTGATGGACGAGTTGCACTATACCCAGGAAGAAGTGGCCGAACGCATGGGCAAGGAGCGCAGCACCGTGGCCAACTACCTGCGATTGCTGAAACTCCCCCCCGACCTGCAGGTGGCGGTGCGCACCGGCGTTATCAGTATGGGACATGCACGCGCACTCATCAATGTGGATGAGGTAGACAAGCAACTCTATATTTTCAAGGAGGTTACCGGCAAGGGCCTGTCTGTTCGGCAAACGGAAGAACTGGTGCGCAGCATCTACAAGAATGCCAAGCCGGGTGTTAAACCTCCTGCAAAACCTGCCCTGGCCCCCGCCTACAAAAAATTAGAGGATAATTTAGCGTCCCATTTTGGAACCAAAGTGTCGCTGAAGCATGCCAAATCAGGTACGGGAAGCATCACCATCGAGTACTACTCCCTGCAGGAACTCAACAAAATTCTTGACCTTGTCGGGATCAAAGTGCAATAGGCTGCAACTGCCCGCCCTGCGCAAAGCCCTCCTGCCCTGTTTCCTGCTGGCAGGATTTTTCTTGTTATGCCTTCCGCAGGCCGGTGCACAGGGCAGCAACAATGCGGCCCCGGCCCCCGCCGCTCCTGCCGTACGTTCGCAGGTGGTGGTGCGCGACTCCGCCTATATTGCCGACTCCCTCAAAAAACGTGAAATCCGCAAGGCAACCATCCGGTCGGCCATCCTGCCCGGATGGGGGCAGGTTACCAACCGGCAAACCTGGAAACTACCGCTGGTATACGCTGCCGTAGGCATTCCGGCCTACCTGTTCTTCTTCAACCTGGAGCAATACAAAATACTCCGCGACGCATACATTGTGCTGAATGACAACGATCCCTCCAACGATGATGATATACCGGATAACCTCAAGCCACTCTCAGAAAACTCCATCAAATTCTACCGCGATGAATACCGGCGCAATGTGGATTACAGCGCCCTGGCCTTCCTCATCGCCTGGGGACTGAATGTGGTAGACGCCACCGTATTTGCCAACCTCCGTGAATTTGATGTGAGCGACAACCTGACCATGCGGGTCTCTCCACAGGTTAACCCTGCCCTCCGCACAGCCGGCGTAAGCATTGTACTGAAACCCCACTCACAGCGCAACAGCATCCTGAAAACCCGATAAAAACCATTGCTATGAATATTGCACTTATCGGCTACGGCAAAATGGGCAAAACCATTGAACAGATAGCCATCAGCCGCGGGCACAAAATCAGCCTTATCGTAGACAAGGACAACCTGCATGATCTTACGCCGGAGAACCTGAAGCATACCGATGTAGCCATTGAGTTCACCAACCCGGAAAGTGCGGTGGCCAACCTCACACGCTGCTTTGAAGCGGGCGTGCCCGTGGTATGTGGCACCACCGGCTGGCTGCACGACAAACCCCATGTGGAGAAAGTATGTGCAGAATTGGGAGGCGGATTTATCTATGCCAGCAACTTCAGCCTGGGCGTGAATATCTTCTTCGAAATCAACAAGCTCCTGGCCCGGCTCATTGGCAACCATCCGCAATATGAGGTGAGCATCACGGAGGTGCACCACACGGCCAAGTTGGATGCCCCCAGCGGCACCGCCATCACGCTTGCCCAGCAGGTGCTGGCCGAGGTGCCCAACAAAAGCCGGTGGGTGAACCAACACAGCAACAACCCCGAAGACCTGGTCATTCACAGCCTGCGCATAGACCCGGCCCCCGGCACCCATACCGTAACCTATTCCTCTGAGGTAGACGACATCGAGATCAAACATACGGCACACAACCGCAGTGGCTTTGCCCTGGGCGCCGTGCTGGCCGCCGAATTCCTGGCAGGCAAAAAAGGGATGTATACCATGCGCGAAGTATTGGGCATGTAAATGCCTCAGATCTTCCGAAAAATAAAAAGGCAGCCACCCATACGGTGGCTGCCTTTTTAAGTACCATGGGACCAACCTTATTTCATATCCATGCCCAGGTTGTACATGGTAAACGACCATATATCGGTGGCTTCGTCAATCTGCTTGCGCAAGTCCGCAGCCGCCGC
>JALOMZ010000262.1 GCA_025455205.1 Chitinophagaceae bacterium
GGGTTTCCATAACATTGTTGACACCTGAAATCCCATACATGGAACCCATCATCACCATAAAGAACCTTTGGAAGAGCTACCAGCACCACCCCGTGTTGAAGGGGATTGACCTGCAGGTAATGCCAGGTCAGGTAATAGGTTATATAGGACCCAACGGGGCGGGCAAAAGCACCACCGTGAAAATCCTCTGCGGATTGCTCACAGACTTTGAAGGGGAGGTATGGGTGGCAGGTTACAATCTTCGTGAGCATCCCCTGGAAGTGAAAAAGCAAATAGGTTTCATTCCGGAATTAGCAGAATTGTACGAAACCCTTACACCCCATGAATTTCTTCATTTCATGGCAGCCTTGTACCAGGTGGATGCCGCCACTGCCGAGCGCCGCATCAACCGGATGCTGGGCGTATTTGGTCTGCAGGACCATTTGCACAGCCGCATGGACACTTTCAGCAAAGGCATGCGGCAAAAAGTGCTCATCACTTCAGGACTGCTGCACAATCCAAACATCATCATCATGGACGAGCCGCTCAGTGGCCTGGATGCCAACAGCGTCATTGTGGTTAAAGAGCTGATCAGCCAGATGGCAGCGGCAGGCAAAACCATTTTCTACTGCAGCCACATGATGGATGTGGTGGAAAAGGTGAGCGACCGCATTGTACTCATCAACGAAGGACAGGTGGTGGCCGACGGAAGTTTTGAGCAGTTGAAAGCCCAGCAGGGCAACCAGAGCCTGGAACGCATATTTGCCAACCTTACCGCCAAAGACAGCCTCCAACAGGCAGCCAGCGATTTGATGGACGCTTTCAATTGAAGCCAATGAAGCAGCCGGTACCGATGCCCCAACTGAATATCATCAACCAATTCCTGCTCAATGCCGTACTCTGGCCTCGTTTTCTGTACCAGAAAATGGGGGTCGACACCGGCATACTGCGCACCATACTTACGTACAAACTATTGATGGATGACCGGCGGCCCAACACGTTTCACAAAACGGGCAACCAGCAGGGCGAAAAACCGGTAACCGCTTCCACCCTGGGTACCATGCTCCTGTCGGCAGGTGTTGGTCTTTTGTTCATCACCAGTTTTTTTGTATCGCGCAATTTACTCACCTGTGGGTTCCTGTATTTCACCATGTTCATTGTGATGCTGGCACTCACACTGATCAGCGATTTCACCAGTGTGCTCATTGATGTGCGCGACAATTTTATCATTTTACCAAAACCAGTTAACGACAGCACCTTTATAGTTTCCCGCATGCTGCACATCACTGTGCATGTAAGCAAGATCATGCTGCCCATGGCAGCACCGGGCATCATTACGGCAGGCATCCGATTCAACCCGGCGGCCAGTGCCGCCCTGCTGCTGGCGGTGTTGCTGGCCACCCTGTTCACCATCTTCCTGATTAACGCCATGTACCTGCTGGTGCTGCGCCTGGCAACCCCGGAGAAATTCAAGAACATTATTGCGGGCATTCAAATTGCCTTTGCCGTTATCATTTACGGCGCCTATCAGGTGGTGCCACGATTGTTTTCCGAAAGTATCATCAACCAGTTCAACATCGGTTTTCATCCGGCTTATTTGTTGGCGCCCCCCTATTGGTTCGCGGCGGTTCTTCAACTGATCAGCCAGCCACAGGCCGAATGGGTATTATTCGCTGCCGTTTTTCTGGCGCTGCTCATGCCCGCCGCGGGTGTATGGCTGGTGGTCAGGTTTTTCGCCCCTATGTTCAACCGGAAACTGGGTCAGATTGCCGGCAGCGGCGGAGAGGCCATTCCAACGATCCGTTCCAAAAGCAGCAGGCACAGCAGCCGCTACAGCTATTGGCTGGCCAAATGGTTCACCCAACCAGGCCTGGAAAGGGAGTCGTTCCTGTTTTCGTGGAAGATGATGTTGCGCAGCCGCGAATTCAAACTTAAAGTGTACCCCGGCATTGGCTACCTGCTGGTACTGGCCATAATGCCTGTTCTCAGGCATAAAGAAGGATTGGCCGGCTTCTGGCAAAGCCTTCAAATAAATGATCCAGGCAGCAGGTTCACCATTACCATAACCTTGTACGTAAGTGCTATGGTTGGTTTGACGGCCTTGCAGGAACTCGACCATTCGGCACACCATAAAGCCAGCTGGATATACCGGTGCAGTCCCCTTGCCACGCCCGGCATCCTGATCAGCGGGTCGGCCAAGGCTGCCCTGGCCCAATTCTTTATCCCGGTATTCCTCATTATTGCCATTCCCCTGGCTATGCAGAACCAGTTGGCTATTGTGGTCCATCTGTTTACTGTTGTATCACTGTGCCTGTGGCTGGCGGCCATAATCCTCCAACTCAGCGCCGAACGATTGCCATGGTCTTTGCCTATTGCCCGTAAAAACCAGGGCACCACCGTCATACGCGCCATGGGTGTTTTGATTGGCCTGAGCCTCATGGGATTGCTCCATGGGTTCTTGTTTTACAAAACCTGGTTGCTCTGGATTGTTGGCAGCCTGGCTATGGTGGCTACCTGGTATAGTTACAGGGATCTGAAAAAAATTGGCTGGAAGCGGATCAGGGCGAATAGTTACTGAAACAGCAGATCAGGCAACAGTGGCGCTCTTCACTTTTTTGCGATAGTTCTTAAACAGGCTGTTCCACTGGATACGGATCACGCCCAGCACGCCTTCCTTGATGATGCCATGGTTCATTTTGCTGGTGCCCACCTTGCGGTCTACAAATACGATGGGCACTTCCACAATCCGGAAGCCCAGCTTCCAGGCGGCAAACTTCATCTCTATCTGGAAAGCATAGCCCACAAACTTTATCTCATCAAAATTGATGGCATCCAGCACCGAACGCCGGTAGCATACGAAGCCGGCGGTGGCATCTTTCACCGGTATCCAGGTGATCAGGCGGGTATAAAGGCTTCCACCCCGGCTGTAGATATGCCGGTCGAGGGGCCAGTTTTCTATGCTGCCACCGGGCACATAGCGACTGCCCACGGCCACATCGGCACCCTGCTCGCAGGCAGCTACCAGCCGGGGTAAGTCGTTGGGATTGTGGCTGAAGTCGGCATCCATTTCGCAGATGAAATCATAGCCACGCTCCAGGGCCCACTTGAAGCCATGGATATAGGCGGTGCCCAGACCCAGTTTGCCGGAACGCTCTTCCATGAAAATACGGCTGGCAAATGCGGGCATCAGCGAACGCACAATGGCGGCCGTACCGTCGGGGGAACCGTCGTCTACAATGAGTACGTCAAACCCGTCGGGCAATTGCATCACCGCGCGGATAATACCTTCGATATTATCCCGCTCATTATACGTGGGTATGATGACCAGCTTTTTCAGGACGGTAGGCTATGAAGGTGGCAAACTTACAATTTCAGGCCGATTTTTTCATGTGCCCCGGAGAGGCTTAGGCAATACGCTCCACAGGTGCCGTCCATGATGTAAACAAGGCACTGCAAAACCGCAGGCCATTTTTATTTCTTTGCGAGAAGCATTTTGTGCAGTATTTCGGTGAGTTTCTGCTTGGTGTGCTGGGGAAAATCGCCCTGCATCATCCAGTCGTAATAGCTGCGTTCCACCCGCAGTACTTCTTCCACCACCTTGCCCTTATGCTTCCCGAAATTGAAGACAATTTTTCCATCCTGATACACCATTCTGCGGGCAAAATCCACGATCTCGTCCTCTCCCACCGCTTTTACAATACTCTCCACGGTATTGCCTATCTGCGGGTATTTGGCTATCTGTGCTTCCAGCACTTCCCAGGTGGCGGATGCATCCACTTCGGCGCTGTGTGCCCCTTCCAGCTCTTTGTTGCAGTAAAACTTATAGGCCGCCGACAGCGTGCGGGGTTCCATGATGTGGAACACCTTCTGCACGTCGAGCAGCTTGCGGCCATCGGTGCGGAAATCCTGACCGGAACGAAGGAATTCCTCCACCAGCAGCGGAATGTCAAACTTGTTGCTGTTGTACCCCGCCAGGTCGCAGTTCTCAATGAACTGGCGGATCTCGTTGCTGGCCTGCTTGAAGGTTGGTGCGTCTTTCACCATATCGTCGGTAATGCCATGCACTTCGCTGGATTGGGGCGGTATAGGCATTTCCGGG
>JALOMZ010000263.1 GCA_025455205.1 Chitinophagaceae bacterium
GTAAATACCGGCAGGCGGGCGCTGCAGCTCATGAGGGGCGTAACCAGAATGGTGAGCAGGCGTTCCTTGGTGTTCTCGATGTTGCGCGCGCTCATGATGGCCGGTACGGCGCAGGCAAAACCGCTGATCATGGGCATCACGCTCTTGCCATTGAGGCCCACTTTGCGCATAAGCTTGTCGGTAAGAAAGCTGATGCGGGCCATGTAGCCGCTGTCTTCCAGCAGGGTGATGAGTCCAAAAAGGATCATGATCTGCGGTATGAACACGGCAATGCCACCCATGCCGGCCACTACGCCGTTGATGAGCAGGTCGCTCCACCAGGCTTCGGGCAAGAGGCCCCCCAGCCAGCCGCTGAGCGCGCCAAAGGCCCACTCAATGGCATCCATGGGGTAGGAAGCCAGCCAGAAGATGCTTTGGAAGAGGAGGAACAGCACGGACAGCAGGATGAGGTAGCCCCAGGTGCGGTGAAGTAAAACATCATCCAGCCGGTCGGTAAACAGCTTGCGGGCCAGGGGATCGGCTTCCACCACGGTCTTTTGCATGATCTGGCGGATGCGCTGGTATCTGGCCATGATCTCTTCGGCCTGTGTTTTGGTGGGATTGAACTGGTTGTCCACTTCCACCTGTTCAATCTGTTCCTGGAGGGCAGGGCTGAGCGCAAAATGCTCGTGGTTGATGAGGTAGTGAATGGCGCAGTAATCGCTGAGGGCAGGCAACAGCTTTTTCACCGCCTCAACCGGTGCCGGCGCCAGCGCCTGGCTGTCGAGAAAGGGGCGCGGCTGCCAGGAACTCCGGTTCTGGTCCATGCGCTCTATGGATCGCTTGAGGTCGTCAATGCCTTTTTCCTTGCGGGGATTCACGGCCACCACGGGCACGCCCAGTTCGAGTTCCAACCCTTTGATGTTTACCTGGGTGCCTTTCTGGCGGGCCAGGTCCATCATGGTAAGGGCCACCACCACGGGGATCTTGAGGTCAAGGATCTGAGAGCAGAACAGCAGGTTGCGCTTGAGGTTGCTGGCATCGGCCACCAGGATGACCATATCGGGCTTTACGTCGGTATCCTGCTGCAGCAGCACTCTGTAACTCACCCATTCATCGTTGCGCTTGGGATAGAGGCTATAGGTGCCGGGCAGGTCAATGATGTCTGCCTCCAGCTGGTCGGAAATTTTACAATGCCCGGTCTTTTTGTCCACGGTGACACCCGGGAAATTGCCCACCTTCTGGTTGAGGCCAGTGAGGGCATTGAAGAGGGAGGTTTTCCCGCTGTTGGGGTTGCCTACCAGTGCTATATGCAAGTGCTTGTTTGCCAAATCGTTATGAATCAGGGGCGCCAAAGGTACAGGCAAAGCCCGTTTGCAGGTTTCGATAGCGGGAATCAGGAAGGGGAAATCGGGAATAAAATGGAAAGCGTTTAAAGGGTGTTAAGGATGCACGGAGCTGACCGGTCTGGCATGGAAATGGCAAAATTTCTATTGAATCAAACGCACAATACGATGAAACAGATCATGATGGCATTGGTTTTGGTGACAGGATTCAGCCTGGCGGTTGCGGCCCAGCCGCCTCATGCAAAGGCACACGGCAAGCACAAGCATCGTTCAGCATATAAGGGCGGGGTGGGTCACCAGTTTTATTATTACCCGGAATACAATGTGTATTATCATCCGGCAGGAAAAAAGTATGCCCGCGTTAAAGGCGGTCGCTGGGTTTGGGTGAATACACCGCCGCCTGCCTTTGTGTTGCGGTCAACGGTTCGGCACGAGTTCTTCTATGATGATTTTGATGTATGGGGGTATGAGCCGGTGCGCAGGTACCGCAGACCATCTGTACAGGTGCAACTGAATTTTTAAAGATATCATGGACTGGCAGGCCTGTCAAGCTACGGGGTGCCACCATCAACTTCAGGGTGTAAGGTGTTTGCCTGCCAGGGCTATTCAAGGCAGGAACACGAAAAAGCCATTCCTTTTGGAATGGCTTTGTAATTGGTTGCATGGCGCGGAAGATCCCGTTGAAGGCAATGTGATTTAATCAACGGCAGAAGCTTTTTACCTGCACAAATCTGTGCCAGTATCTGCGTTATTTACGGGAAAAATGCCCCGCAGATCTTGTTGATGGAAAACCTCGGATGCCTGCAGATATTGATCTGATAGCATGGCTCGTAAAGCGGCAGGTTCTGGATACCGGTTACTGGAACGGCCACCCATCACAACGATCGTCCGCGTTAATGCTGCGTGGCGTAATTAGTAAAGTTCATGCCAGGATATTCAATGAAACCGCAGCATCTCATGGGAGCTCAAGCTGCATAAAGACAACGCCGGGCAGCGGATTGTGGTAATATGGTTCGCATATCGTAAATCCCAGCGACTCGTAAAGCCGGATAGCAGGCTGCAGTGTATTGAGCGTGTCGAGTACCATTCGCTCATAACCCAGTTGCCGGGCGGCATCCACAATGGAACTGGCCAGCAGGCGTCCTGCACCGGTGCCCCGGCTTTCGGGTTTCACATAAAGTCTTTTCATTTCACAAGTGCTATCTCCTTTTGGTCGCAGGGCCACACACCCCAGCGTTTCAGCTCCCTCTCTAGCCAGCAGCAGGCGGCCATGCGGCGGGCCATACATGGCCGGCAGGTTTTCCAATTCCTCCCGGAATCCCTGGAAGCAAAGATCTACTCCCAATTCCTGCTGGTAAGCAGTGAAGAGTTGGGCTGCTGTATCGTAGTCTTCAGGGGAACTGGCTTCTGCAACCCTTATGTTCTTTGTATTATTCGGAAGACTCATCTGATTTCAGGTCGTTTTCAATGGAGCGTAGTTTTTCTTCACAGTACCTGATGAGGTTTTTGGCAGCCTTCACTTTTTCTGCCAGTTCATCCAGCGGGATGTTTTCGTCTTCAATAGCAGCCACCAGTTTTTCCAATTCCTGCCAGGCTTCGTCAAATGTTTTCTTTTTCATGATTGCTGATTGCTTTGATTTGGCTGATGATGGTTTTGTTTTTCAATACTGTCTGCATGGGTATTTCGCGATTGAGCTTCCCTGGGTCAGTAATGATTGTATCTTCCTGCATCACCATGGCATAGCCCCTGTTCAGCACCGTTTCGGGGCTAAGCTGTGTTACCAGCTTTTGCAGGTGTTCCAGGTGCAGGCGGCGTTGCCGCAGGGTGGTTTGCCATTGTTGCCGGATCCGCTTCGCTTTTTCTGATAGCTGATCCGCATAATATTTTACTTCCTCCCGGGTTGTTCGCTCCAGCATGAGCTGCCAATGCTGCAAGCGGTCGTGGCGGCGGTGCAACTGGAAGGGTACCACCTGTTGCATGCGGGTGTCCCAAACCTGCAATTGGTGTGCATAATGCCGGGTTTGCGCAGACCAAAGAGCCGACAACTGGTCTTTCAGTGCCATCAGCTGGCTTTCAAAATGCAGCGCCGTATCCACAATGGCTGCTGCCACTTTGGTGGGCGTTTTGAACTGGCAGCCCATGAGGTCGGCAATGCTGGTATTGCGGTCGTGGCCAATGCCGGTGAACACCGGAATGGGAAAGCGGGCAATGCGTTGCGCCACTTCATAATCATCGAAGGGGGCAAAATCGGTGGTGGATCCACCGCCCCGCACCAGGGCTACCACGTCGTACTGTGCCGCCTGTGGCCAAATGGCATCCAGCTGGGCGCTGATCTGTGCCACGGCCTGTTGCCCTTGTACGCTGGCCGGAAATACGGAAAGCTGAAAGCGATAGCCATAGGCATTGTGTTGCAATTCGTGTACAAAGTCGCGGTACCCATCGCTGCCGGGTGCAGCAATGAGTGCTACGCGCTGCATAACCCGCGGCCAGGGCAGGGCTTTGTTGGAGGTGCGGTATTCCCCATCGGCATACTGGATATAGGCCGGATAATCATGCAACAGCCGGTCGAGGGTGCGCTGCCGCTGCAGTTCCATTTGTCCCAGGGTAAAAGAGGGATCTATTTCCAGTACTTCCAGTTTCAGCCCGTAGCGGGGATGGAAGCGCACGGCCACATGGCAGCTCACTTCCAGCCCATTGGCAAATGCCTGCCCTGTGGCCTGCTCAAAGCGCCTGATCTGCGCATA
>JALOMZ010000264.1 GCA_025455205.1 Chitinophagaceae bacterium
GCGCCCGCGACCCGCTGGTGAGTTCGAACCGATACGTGCCGCTCGCGAGGTTGATCAGGCTCTGCACCGAGCCATCGCGCTCTTCGTCCCGCACAACGGGATAGCCTTGCTCCGAGAGAATTTCATAGGCCAGCGTGGTCAGAATATTCATGCGGTCTCCGATGGATGAATTCAAAAAAAGGCGCGACTTTGTAGAATACCTCGCCCTGGTCAGCCAGGTCGGCTTGACCATGGCCGGGTCCATTGTGTTCTGTTTTGCGGAAGTAGCCAGCCGATTCACCCAAACCGGTGGCCCCTATGTATATGCCCGCGTGCTGGGAGCATGGCCGGCCTTTCTTACAGGATGGCTCTTACTGCTCACCCGTTTCATAACCTACGCAGCACTGATCAACCTGCTGGTTACCTATCTCACCGTGTTCTCCCCCTGGTTTGAAACCCCGGTGGCCAGAAGCACCACCATCATTGGCATAACGCTGCTGCTTACCGGGTTCAACTTTTTGGGGGTTCGTAATTCCACGCAGGTCAACAATATACTTACCGTAACCAAATTGCTGGCCTTGTTGAGCTTTGTGGTGGTGGGGTTCTTTTTTCTCGACACCGCCAACTTCAAGCCGGCTCCCTTTCCAGGTTTCTCCAGCTTTTCGTCCACGGTGCTGTTGCTGGCTTTTGCGTTTGGCGGCTTTGAATCGGTGCTGGTGAATACCGGCGAAGTGAAGGACCCCAACCGAAACCTTCCCTTTGCCCTGCTGAGTGCCACCCTGTTGATTGCAACCTTTTACCTGCTGATTCTGGTGGTGAGCATCGGCACCCTGCCCACGCTGGGGTCTTCGGAGAAGCCCCTGGCCGAGGCGGCAGCCCTTATGCTGGGGCCGGGTGGCGCCATGTTCATTGCTATTGGCGCAGTGTGTTCCATTGTAGGCACCCTCAATGCCATTATGCTGGCGGGCTCCAGGCTGCCATACGCGTTCAGCGAAGAAGGGCAGTTTCCACTCTGGTTCTCTTATGTGCATCCAAAGTTCAAAACCCCTACCCGGTCGCTGCTCTTCTACAGCGCTGTTACCATCATCATTTCCCTGAATTATTCCTTCCTGTCTGCTGCCAGCATCAGCGCCATTACCCGGGTGATGATCTATGCCATTGTATGTGGCACCCTCATCATGCTCCGCAAAAGAGATGAGGGGCTGCGGCAAGGGTACACCATCAGGCATGGAACAGCCGTGGCCCTTACAGGCATGGCCATTTGTGCCTGGCTGATCAGCAGCTCAAGGCTAACGGAATTGCGGGATATTGCAATAGCTATTGGCGTGGGCGCGTTGATATACGGCACACTCCAGTTGCGGCGCAGGTAAACCGGGCAGGCTATTTCACCAGCGTTACTTTTACGGCCTGCCAGCCGCGGGGAGACTTCTCCAGCTCAAAACTGACCTTGTTGGTTTCATCCACCCTGTCCAAACAGGCATTGATGTGGAAGAAAATGCTCTCCTGGCTAACGTGGTCGCGGATGAAACCGAAACCCTTGCCGGAATTGAAGAAGGTAACCGTACCGGTGCGAACGGGGTCTGCCGCCTCCATCTCACTGGCCTTGGGCACACCAATTACAATATCTTCCAGCTTCACCTCCACCTTCTTGGAAGGATCGGGTGGCGTGTCTGTGATATTGCCGTTTTCATCGATGTAAGCCATCATCTGGTCAAGGCTTTTGCCCCCACCCTGTGACTTGCGTTCTGCCTTTTTTTCCGCCTTTTCCTGCCGGTCTTTTTGCTTCTTCTTTTCGCGTTCGTTCTTCTGCCATGATTGCTGAGATCTTGCCATAATTTGAGCCTGTGTCCTGTTTTTTATAAGGCATTTTTGGGCCAACAACTAATGAAATCTGGCAGAAAAACACCTTCAGAACGCCCTGAAGGTACGCTTTTTGGCGCCGATGGCCTGTTAATTATGTCAATGTCCATTCGCCAACGGCGCCAGGAGCAGGATTCTGCCGGCCGTTGCCCTGCCACCCGCGCAGCCGGGTTTTCTATACCGGCCAGGCCGCAATAATCCGGAACCTGCCTATTTTCAGGAACCCAAAACACCACTATGATACTGGAACATGTGGCCATTTACACCAGCCGGCTGGAAGTACTGCGCGCCTTCTACGAGCAATATTTCGGCGGGGTGGCGGGGCCTAAATACGTGAACCCCCACACCCGGTTCGAAAGCTATTTCCTGCGTTTTGACACCGGCGCCAGGCTGGAGCTGATGCAAAAACCCGGCATCCCCCAAAATGCCAACGACCCCGCGGAGGCGCAGCATACCGGACTGATACACCTGGCTTTTGGTGTACCCACCACCGCAGACGTGGATGCACTGGCCCGGACCATGCAGGCCGATGGCATCCCCATCCTGCGCGGCCCCCGGCGAACCGGCGACGGGTATTATGAATTTGAGACCCTCGACCCCGACAATAATCGCATTGAGGTTACAGCCATTGCCTGACCCACGGCCATGTGGCCAGCGGGTATTGCCGGGCCGGGATAATTGCTTTCTTTCGGTTATCATCTGCACTGCCTGACCAAACTACACTGCATGAAAAAAGCATACCTGTTATCTATATGCCTGTTGTGGGGCCTGCTTCAGCTGGCAGCCCAGGATTTTCAGTCGCTCAACGACAGCGCCATTGCCCTGTACCAGCAAGGCAAATACAAGGAAGCCGCAGCATGGGGTGAAAAGGCGCTGGCCCAGGCCCGGAAGGAATTTGGCACGCAGCATATCAATTATGCCATAGCAGCAGAGAACCTGGCATCGGCATGGTTTCAGCTGGAAGCATGGGCAGAAGCCCGGCAATATTTCCTGCTGGCGAGGCAAGCCTACACCATGGTGGCTGCTTCGGAAGCCGTACTGGAGGTGGGGCTGTGCAATAATTCCATAGGCACCACCTGGCTGCGCAACCAGCGTTATGATTCGGCCCTGCATTATTACCGGCTGGCCTATCAGTACTTTTTGAATTACCCCGACGACCAGTATAACAATTTGGTTACAGTGGCCGCAAACTATTGCGAAGCGCTTGGCATACAGCGGATGGACCTCCAGATCATGGAGATCTGTGGCGCCCTGCTGCCCATAGTGGAGCGAACGGAAGGAAAAGGGAGTGCCAACAAATTCCATTTCCTCATACAATCGGCGGCGGCCCACCGGAATCAACAGCGCCTGGAGCAGGCCTTGCGCCAATACCAGGAGGCCGTGGGTATTGCCGTACAGATCTATGGCAGCACCCATGCGGAATACGTATCTGCCCTGGACCTGCTGGGCGACTGCCTGCGCGATGCGCAACAGTATGTTGCGGCGGAAGACAGCCTGCGCAAGGCCCTGCATACCATACAAAAAATGCAAACACCGGCAGACTATACCGCAGCCTCTGTATACCATCACCTGGGCAATTTGTACGGCGACCTCTCTGCCTATGAGCGGTCGGTCCGCTGCTACGACTCTTCCCTCTCCATCCTGGAGGGCGCTTCCCTGCAGCAGGATATCATGTACAGCACGGTGCTCCGAAGCAAGGCATATACCCTGGTAGATGCCGGCAACCCCACCCAGGCCCGACAGATACTGCAGCGGGTAGTGGACATCTATGAGCAACAGTTCGGCAAGGATTACCCTGGCCTGGCTGAAGTACTCATCACCCTGGGCAATATAGCCTACCAGACCAATGCCCTCAACAGCGCCCTGCAATATGCCGGCAGGGGCATGGAGCTGGCCAACCAGGTGTATGGACCCGATAATTACATGAGTGCCCGCGGGCTGGAAATTCAGGCACTTGCCATCCATAAACAAGGCCAAAGCGAGAAGGCGCTCGAACTATGTGAACAGGCCCTGCGCTTGACCAGGAATGTTTTTGGAGATACCAGTCAGTTCACTGCCAGCACCCTCTCAAACAAAAGCATCATCCTGCAGGAAATGGGAGATTATGCAGGGGCCGAAAAGGCTCTTCGAATTTCCTTTTCGATCCGGCAACAGGTATTTGGCACGGACCATCCGCAATCAGCCATCTCCATGATCAATCTGGCCAATGTCATGATCATGCAGTCGAG
>JALOMZ010000265.1 GCA_025455205.1 Chitinophagaceae bacterium
TTTTTGACGATGGCATTATGGAAGGGGTGATACAACTCATTGACAGCGCTGGTGCCGTGGTGCAGCTTACCCGTCTTTCCGGCAAACCCTGGATCAAGGCCGGTAAGGGCATCAACTTCCCCGGCACCCCCATTATGGCAGAGGCGCTCACCGAAGGCGACCTGGCCTCCCTTCCCTTCATTGCCGGGCATGCCCACCTGGTAGGCTTCAGCTTTGTGAAAACACCGGCCGACATCCGCAGCCTGCGGCAACAACTGGGCGGAGAGGATGCTCTGGACCAGGCACCCTGGATCATTATCAAGATCGAAACACCGGAAGCCGTGGCCCAGTTGCCTGCCCTCTTGCTGGAAGGCCTGGCAGCCCGCCATGCCGGGGTGATGATTGCCCGTGGCGACCTGGCGGTAGAGATAGGCTTTGAACGGCTGGGTGAAATACAGGAAGAGATACTTTGGCTCTGTGAAGCCGCGCACATGCCGGTCATCTGGGCTACGCAGGTGCTGGAGCAGCTCAACAAAACGGGGGTAGCCTCCCGCTCAGAGATCACCGATGCCTACAAGGCCGCGCAGGCCGAATGCATCATGGTGAACAAGGGCGCCCATACCGGCAAGGTGCTGCATACCCTCAAAGACGTGGCCAGGCGCAGCCGCCGGCACCACCTGAAGAAAAGATATGCCCTGCCCCCGCTGGCTATAGCACGGCAGTTTGCAGAACCACCGGTTGAAGCAGGCAGGAAAAGAAAAAACCCCTCAGCATAAATGCCGAGGGGCCAATGTCGTATTCCGCATAGGTGCGGAACCCGTACATATTATCCCAAATCTTTGTTCAGTGTTGCCTGGGATACATGTGCTTACAGCGCATTATCCCAGATAGGCTTTCAGGGAGTTGCTGTAACGGGCCTTCTGCAGGCGCTTGATGGCCCGCTCCTTGATCTGGCGAATACGTTCCTTGGTGAGATCGTACTTCTGGCCAATTTGCTCGATGGTAACACCATTTTCTCCATCCAGACCAAAATAGGCAGATACGATCTCCGCTTCGCGGGGACTGAGTGACTTGAGCACGCGGCGAATCTCTTCCCGCAGCGAATCCTTCATTACGTCGTCATCGGTATCATCGCTGCCTTCCAGCAGGTCGCCCATGGCCACGTCTTCAGCCTCATGCACGGGGGCATCCAGGCTGCTGTGGCGGGTGTTGCTCTGGAAAATGTTGTTGATCTCCGTTTCGCTCATCTCCAGGATGTCGGCCAGTTCCTCGGTGGAAGGCTCGCGCTCATGTTCCTGTTCAAAAGCCATGTAAGCCTTGTTGGCTTTGTTGTAGGTGCCAATTTTGTTTTGAGGCAGGCGGACTAATCTTCCCTGCTCTGCCAACGCCTGCAAAATGGACTGGCGGATCCACCATACAGCGTAAGAAATGAATTTGAAACCCTTGGTTTCATCAAAACGCTGGGCTGCCTTTATCAGCCCCAGATTACCTTCATTGATCAGATCACTCAGCGACAAGCCCTGGTGTTGGTACTGCTTGGCCACTGAAACCACAAAACGCAGGTTGGCAGTCGTCAGGCGCTCCAAAGCCTTCTGATCCCCCATTTTAATTCGCTGAGCCAGGATGGTCTCTTCTTCCGGGGTGATCATGCCGATCTTCGAAATCTCCTGCAAATACTTCTCTACCGCCTGCGAGTCACGGTTCGTGATCTGGGTAGCAATCTTTAATTGCCTCATATTGTGATGGTTCTCCTTTTACTTTTGATGTTGCGAAAGATAATAGCTGCCCGCCTTACCTTTCCTGATCATGCACCCGGTTTGTTCACAATGTGAATAACCAATATACAAAATGGCTGCAAAGGTAACACCAAAATACGGCTTTTCATAGCCATATTTTGTAATTAACAAACCCATTTATACAAGGTTCCACCTTCTTTAGACTACATTTCCTGGCCAAACAGGTTCTATTAAATAAAATTATTATCAAAAAACGGTTAAACCGGTGGCCTGCGCATTGTCATGTGCGGTCGCGCATCCATAAGATGCACTACTGTCCACTATTCCATGCACCCCGGTTGAATGGCCAGCCAGCCTACCATGTTCTTTTCATTTTAAGGCTGATGCCCTTAGCTCTGATGCCCAGGGCCTAATTTTGAACCGCTCAATCCACCAACAACTATGATCATTGAACTGCGTTCTGATACCTTCACCCAGCCCACCCCCGGCATGCTGGAAGCCATGTTCCGCGCCCGCGTGGGCGATGACGTGTTTGGCGAAGATCCCACCGTGAATGAACTGGAAGCCCGCACTGCCGACCTCTTTGGGATGGAAGCCGCCCTCTTCTGCCCCAGTGGTACCATGACCAACCAGATAGCCATCAAAGCACATACCCAGCCCGGCGATGAGGTCATTTGCGAAGAGCTGAGTCATGTATACCAATACGAAGGGGGTGGCATTGCCTTCAACTCGGGCTGTTCGGTGCAACTGCTCCGTGGCCACCGAGGGCGCATCACCGCCGAACAGGTGGCAGCGGCCGTGAACAACCGCGAAGATGTGCACAAAGCCAACAGTAGCCTGGTGGTGCTGGAAAATACCTCCAACCGCGGGGGTGGCGCCTGCTACGAATTCGCAGAGATGGAACGCATCGCCGCTACCGCCAAACAGCATGGACTTGGCTTTCACCTTGATGGTGCCCGGCTTTGGAATGCCCTGGTGGCCAAAGGCGAATCGCCCCGACAGTATGGAGAATTGTTCGATAGCATCTCGGTATGCTTCAGCAAGGGTATGGGCACGCCGGTGGGCAGTGTGCTGCTGGGCAACAGGAACTTTATCCGAAAAGCCCGTCGAATCCGCAAGGTGCTGGGCGGCGGCATGCGGCAGGCTGGCTACCTGGCCGCAGCAGCCATCTACGCCCTGGATAACCATATCGGCAGGCTGGCCGAAGACCATGCCAACGCTGCGGCTACGGCCGAAGCACTGGCCCGGCAACCATGGGTGCATGAAGTGGTGCCGGCAGAAACCAATATCCTCATCTTCAAACCTGCCGCCAACAAGCCGGTGGCAGAAGTGGTACAGGCACTGGGCGACAAGGGCGTGCGATGCCTGCCCTTCGGGCCCGACGGCATCCGCATGGTGTTTCACCTGGGCGTAACGGCAGAACAAACCCGGCAGCTGATCAGCATTATTGATACGCTGTAACAACCGCAGCCGGCGGCATTTGGGCAGGTGACCGCTATGCCCTAATTTTCCATCCGCAAACGGCGGGGATATTCCCGCAACATCATTGCCTGCCAATACAACCCACCGGTTGTGATTGGCATTATTTTTTGAGCTTAAACCACTGCTGATGCTACCCAATGTGAATCCCCATAGCACTGCCGCCTGGCAGCAACTTACCCAGCACGCCGCCCTCCTGAAGATGAGCCATATGCGGCAGCTGTTTCAACAGGATCCCCAACGCTTCCGGTCGTTCTCCCTCTGCAGCCACGACCTGGTGCTGGATTACTCCAAGAACATCATCACCCGGGAAACCATGGATCTGCTGTGCCTGCTGGCAGAGCAATGTGGCCTGCGCCAGGGCATCCATGCCATGTTTGGCGGCGACAAGATCAACGCCACCGAAAACCGAAGCGTACTACACGTGGCCCTGCGGGCACAGGAAGGTGAAACCTATCTGAGCGGCGGCGAAAACGTGGTACCCGCGGTGCACCAGGTGCTCCGCCAGATGGAGGCCTTCTGCGAAAAGATCCACAGCGGCGCCTGGAAAGGCTATACCGGCAAGTCCATCAAATACATTGTGAACATAGGCATTGGAGGCAGCGACCTGGGCCCCGTGATGGTTACCGAAGCCCTGCGCCCCTACTGGAAACCGGGCATCCAAACCTATTTCGTGAGCAATATCGACGGCACCCATATTGCCGAAACCCTGAAGAAGGTGACCCCCGAAGAAACCCTCTTCCTGATTGCCAGCAAAACCTTCACCACCCAGGAAACCATGACCAATGCCCATACGGCCCGTAGCTGGTTTCTGCAACATGCAGGCGATGAAAAGCACATCGCCCTGCACTTCGCCGCCCTGAGCACCAA
>JALOMZ010000266.1 GCA_025455205.1 Chitinophagaceae bacterium
CCGCAGAAGAGCTGAACGAGGTGACCGTGAATGGTGCCAAGGTGAGCGACCTCATCAACGATAAACTGGCTTCCATTGGCGAGAAGATCGGCGTGAGCAAGTTTGAGCGAATCGACGCAGAATATGTGGCTTCCTATATCCACGGTGCTTACCGCATGGGTGTATTGGTGGGCCTGAGCAAGGAAGCGGCTGAAGCCGGTAAGGACGTGGCCATGCAGATTGCCGCCATGAACCCCCTGGCCATTGACGCCAACAGCGTGTCTGCCGAAACAATCGAGCGCGAGCGCGCCATTGTGATCGATCAGATGAAGAACGATCCCAAGATGGCCGGCAAGCCCGACGAAATGATCGCCAAGATCGCCGAAGGCAAGCTGAACGCTTTCTTCAAGGAGAACACCCTGATGCAGCAGGCCTTTGTGAAGGATGCCAGCAAGACCGTGGCTGAATTCCTGGGTGCTGATCTCAAGGTAACTGCCTTCAAGCGCGTAGCCCTTGGCTAATCCTTCCCGACAGATTTATCAACGCAACGCGATAAAACAGAAAAGGCCCGCCAGCAATGGTGGGCCTTTCTGCATGTATGCGGTTGGGGGATCCTGGGTTCAGGATCAGTCTGCATCAGTTGGCCGTGGGGCAACGGTAGGAAGTAAGGTTGAAGGTAATGCCTATCATGGCGGTGATATACTGGTCGCGGGCGGTGCTGATGCCGCGCTGGCGGCCGGCGATGCCAATGGGCGGGTTGGTCAGTTCATAGCTGCGGTCCTGCAGCAGCAGGGCGGGTGAGGGGGTGCCATCGGGCAGGTTGGGAAAGGCATTGGCACCGGCATAGGTGGTGCTCACATCGTCGAGGTAATCTGTGGTGGTGAACCGGTGGGTGATTTCAAAGGTCAGGTTCATGCTGGGGGTGATATTGTATTTAACGCCCACGCCCAGCGGAAACACAAACGCAGTGCTGCTGTATGCCTTGCGGTCGGGGTATAGGGAACTGCCCTGCCCTTCGGTGCCCAGGGGCCGGAGGAAGTACTTATCGCCATTCAGGAAGGCATAGGGGTCATAGGTAAAGAAGCCCGCGCCCAGGGTTACATAGGGCGTAAAGCGGAATGCCCGTTCGCCGGGTATGAAACGGAAGAAGTTGAAGTCGCCCATCACGGCCAGCTCAAAGATGTCTGAATTGAAGCTCAGGTTGCGCAGGCGCTGTACTTCATTGTCGCTGTACACATCGCTGTAACCCAGCTTGGCGTAGGTGCCCTGCAGGCGCAGGGCTATGTAATTACCAAACTGGCGCCGGAAGAGGGCGGATACCGCCAGTTTGGGGCGGTTCAGGCTGGCATCGGTATTGAGGTCGCCGAAATAGTGGGCCACCCCGGCTGCCAGGCCAAATTCGCCATTGAGCACGGTGGACTCATACAATTGCGCCTTCGACTCCGTGAGGGCGGCAGCCAGCGCCAGCATCAGCATCCATTTTCTGATCATTCCTGCAAAATAGTCGGTTACCGGATTTAAACGTCAGGTGGCGCCTTTTGGTATACCGCTCATCCTGCATGTTTCCAGTAAATTCCGGGGCATGTGAACAAATAGCCAGGCTGATGATGGGCTTTTCCGGCCTTAGTTGCGCTTGTCTAGGCCCCAGGTAAGCTTGTTGCGCAGGGTTTCCAGGAAGGTATTTTCATTGAGGCGCACCAGCCCGATGGTGAAGTTTTCCTTGCGGATGGCCACCTGTACGCCCATGTTCACAATTTCGCGACGGGCATCCATGGCGCACATGAAATTCTCAGCCCGTCCTTCCACCTCAAAGGATATGACATTGTGGTCGGGCACAATGATGGAGCGTACGTTGAGGTTGTGCGGGGCAATGGGGGTGATCACCAGGCTCTGGCTCTCGGGGAATACGATGGGGCCATTGCAGCTGAGGTTGTAGCCGGTACTTCCGGTGGGCGTGGACACTATGACGCCATCTGCCCAGTAGGTGTTGAGGAATTCGCCGTTGAGGTAAGTATGCACTTTGATCATGGACGAGAAATCCCGCTTGTGCAGCACAAACTCGTTGAGGGCAAAGGGGCCATCGGCAAAAAGGGGAATATCGGCATCCACATGCACCAGGGTGCGTTGGTCGGTATGGTAGCTGCGGCTGGTAAGGGCTTCCACCACGCGCTTGATCTCTTCCTTACCCAGGGTGGACAGAAAGCCAAGCCGGCCAAAATTGATGCCCAGCAGGGGAATGCCCTTGTCGCGGATCAGGATGGCACAGTCCAGCATGGTGCCGTCGCCGCCCAGGCTGATCACGCAATCCACAGATCCGTCCAGGTCATCAGAGTTGCTGAATATTTCATAATGGTAGCGGCTGAGGGTGGCCTGGTGCTGGTTGGCCAGGCTGCTGTACACCACGATCCTGGATTTGTGCAGGTATAATTCCTGCAACAGGGATTTGAAATGTACTTCGTGATCCGTTTCTATGCCCCGGCTGTAAATGGCTACTTTCATCGGTTGATATGGTCAGGGTCCTGCGGCGGACCGAAAGGCATACAAGGTAATGACATTTTGCCTGATGCACCGGCCGCCCGTCAAAAATCTGCGGAGGTGTGGATGAAGAAACCGCTCTGGCCAAACTGGTTGAAGCTGTAATCCAGTTTGAACACCATGTCGTAAATGGTGGCAATCTCAAGGCCCAGGCCTGCCGTGCGCAGCAGTATGTTGTTCATATAGTTGTTACCCGGCGTATTATGGTAGGCATAGCCCAGGTTGCCGTAAGTCTTCAGGTAAAACGTAAAGGGGATGCGGCTGTAGGTTTTCCATTTTTCGGGGCCCACAAAATCCCAGGTGAACAGCTTTCTGCGGAGGGTAGTGCGGCCAACGACGCCGAAAGTGCCATCCATCACATAGTACTCCAGGCCCTGCATCCAGATATTGCCATAGCCCATGAGTTTGGTGTTGTAGTAGGGCTGGTTTTTCTGCAGGGTATAAGAAAAGGCGGTCTGGAAATTGACATAGGTCTTGGGCAGGAATTCCCAGGTGGCCAGCATCCGTCCCCCGAACTGGGTCATAGGTATGGCTTTGGAAAACCGGTTGAGGCCATAGAAGTCTACATACCAGCCGCGCAGCGGGAAGGGGATGTAGTCCACATTGAAATACTGGTAGCTCAGCAGCAGGTCGAAGAATGAAGCCTGTGTATAACCGCCCAGGTAGTTAGGATTGAGCTTAAAAAAGGCGGAGTCTATCTTTTCATACCCGAATAAGGTGCGGGCATTCATGCGCATGCGGCTTCCCTTGCGGTAAGAGAAGCTAAGCTCTGATTTCATGTGCTGGCGGCCAAAATTGGGCAGTGTCAGGAACTGTTGCTTATTGCTGTCGGTGGCGTAGTTCAGCTCCCGGTTGCGGCCATAGTTCATGCCTACGGTGAAACCGTTCTGCAGCTTCCGGTCTACATAAGGCAGCTGGTACTTGAACTCCAGCATTTGTGTGTAGCCGCCGATCACCCAGAGGTTGAATTTATCGTTGCGCCCGGTGGTATTGTTATGGACCATCTTCAGCCCAAACTGGGTGCGGTCAAGGCTTGCCTTGTAATCGTTGATCCACACATTCCAGTTGCGGTCTACCACTTTGAAATAGGGAACCGGCCATAGGTACCAGCGCTCGTTTACAGTAAACACCACATCGAGCATATTGCCGCCGGCGTGGTACATGGAAGAGCTGACGTTTACAAACAGGGTGGTGTTCATCAACTGTTCCCTTGACAGGCGCAGCAGCAGGTGCAGTTCTTTGCCGGTGTAGGTTTTCCCCTGTTTGACCACTACCTCGCGAAAAGCAATGTTGTCTCGGGTTTTCTTGTTGCCGGTGATGATAACGGTGCGTACAAAATAGACCGTGGAATCCTGCTGGATGTCCTGGCGGAAGAGACTGTCTTTGCTGGGGATGAACATTTCGGCATGTACGCCCTGCGACCGTGCTTCAGCGGCCAGCCAGCATCCCATCAGCCATATTAACACCCATCTCTTCAGCATGCCACACACTCTCCATGGTTGGTTCAGTTAATACAAGGCCACCGTGTCAGATGGTCAGAA
>JALOMZ010000267.1 GCA_025455205.1 Chitinophagaceae bacterium
GGAATTCGTGGGGCAGGGCACGGCCGATTGGGCCTTTACCTTTCATTCACCGGCCACGCAGGCCAACGCAGTGGTGGTCATGAGCAATGGTCAGCCGGTGCTGATTCCGGGCGAATCGCAAAACGCAGTTAATCTGCTGCAAAGCAGTAGTTGGCAGTTGGACAGTCCTGAAGCCGCCGCCAAATTTTTAGGCGAAGGCGGCCAAAATTTTATAGACATGGAGGGCATTACCATCCTGTCCATGACATTCGCCGCCAATAACCCGGTGGCCTCCCTGGTTCCGGCTTCCACTTCTTTTGAAATTCCCGTGGATATATCGCTCAAGCCGGGTGTTCATTTCCTGTGGTTCAGCGTTGTGCTGAAAGAAGATGCCGGTATTGACAAAAAGGTGGAACTGCGCTGCACGGCACTCATGGATGCCCGGGGCGGAAGGCTGGAGGTACAGGCGGATAATTCCGGCTATGCAAAGCGAACCGGCACCGTGGTTCGCAAGGCCGGCGATAACAATGTGAACACCTACCGCATTCCCGGCATTGCCCAAACCAACAAGGGCACCCTGATTGCGGTGTATGATATCCGCTATCTCAACAGTGCCGACCTGCCAGGCCATATTGATGTGGGCCTGAGCCGAAGCACAGATAATGGGAAGACCTGGGAGCCGATGAAAGTGATCATGGATATGGGCGCACCCCATGAGAATAATGGCGTGGGCGATCCCGCCGTGTTGTTTGATCCTGTTACCAGGAAGATTTGGGTGGCCGCCCTGTGGAGCAAGGGTAACAGGTCAATAGCCGGTTCTCTGCCCGGCCTCTCGCCTGATACCACGGGACAGTTTGTACTGGTGAGCAGCGACGACGATGGCGTTACCTGGTCGGCGCCCTATACCATCACGCCGCAAGTGAAGAACCCCAAATGGCACCTCTTTTTCAACGGTCCGGGCAGCGGCATTGCCATGCAGGACGGCAAGCTCGTATTTGCCGCGCAATACTGGAATGAAAACAAGATGCCATATTCCACCATCATTTACAGTGATGACCATGGCGCCTCCTGGAAAGGGAAGATCAATGGACCCAAATCGAACACCACCGAAAGCCAGGTAGTGGAAACCACCCCCGGCACCCTCATGCTGAATATGCGCGACAACCGTGGCAGCTTCCGCAGCGTGGCTACCACCACCAATATGGGTGAAACCTGGACGGAACACGCCACATCCTACAACGCCCTGCCCGACCCGGTGTGTATGGGCAGCATCATAAAGGCCACCGTAATGGTGAATGGTAGCAAAAAGGATGTCCTGTTTTTCAGCAACCCCAATACTACATCCGGGCGCTACAATATCACTATCAAGGCCAGCCTCGATATGGGACAGACCTGGCTGCCGGCGAACCAGTTGCTGGTAGATGAACGCGCATGCTATGGCTATTCATCACTCACTACCATTGATGAAAACACCATTGGCATCCTGTACGAAGGCGTGAAGGACCTGTATTTCGTAAAAATTCCGGTAAAGGATATTATAAAGCAGTAAACAACATGGCATATTCTGAAGATGATCTGAAGCAATTGGAGGCATTCTACCAGCAGCAGTTGCTGGGCAGCACCGTACCCTTCTGGTTTCCCCGTTCCTATGATATGGAACACGGTGGCTTCCTGTTCATGCGCGACGCCGATGGCACCCTCATTGACGATGACAAGGCAGTGTGGATACAGGGCAGAGCTACCTGGATGTTGTCTACCCTGTACAACACCGTGGAGAAAAAGCAGGAGTGGCTGGATGGCGCCCGGCTGGGATATGAGTTCCTGAACAAGCATTGCTTTGATACGGATGGCCGGATGTTCTTTCATGTTACCCGTGATGGAAAGCCCATTCGTAAGCGGCGTTATTTCTTTTCAGAGACTTTTTATGTGATTGCCGCGGCTGCCTATGCCAGAGCCAGCGGCAATGCGGAGGCTGCAGACAGAGCCCGGATGGTTTTTGGCAGATGCATAGAGTACGCCACCACCCCCGGATTGCTGGAACCCAAGTTCACCGGCACCCGTCCGGCCAAAGGCATTGGCGTACCCATGATCATGATTAATACCGCCCAGCAACTGCGGGAAAACATTGGCGATGAGCGCTGCGATCCCTGGATCAGCACCTGGATGGAGGAGATCGAAACCCTTTTTGTGAAAGATGATATCCGCTGCGTGATGGAGCAGGTGGCGCCCGATGGCAGTATCATAGACCATATTGATGGCCGCACCCTCAACCCGGGGCATGCCATTGAAGGTGCCTGGTTCATATTGCATGAGGCAAAACATCGCAACAACGACCCGCACCTGATTGACCTGGGCTGCAGAATGCTCGACTATATGTGGGAACGCGGCTGGGATAAGGAGTACGGGGGCATTTTGTATTTCCGGGATGTATACAACAAGCCGGTGCAGGAATACTGGCAGGATATGAAATTCTGGTGGCCACATAATGAGGTGATCATTGCCACCCTGCTGGCGTACCTGATGACAGGCCAGGAAAAGTATGCCCAATGGCATAAAATGGTTCATGACTATGCCTACGCGCATTTTCATGATAAGCAGCATGGTGAATGGTTTGGTTACCTGCATCGCGACGGAACCATTGCGCAAACCGCCAAGGGCAACCTGTACAAGGGTCCGTTTCATCTGCCCAGGCAGGAATGGTATTGCCGGAGAATACTGCAGGAATACCTGTCAGCAGATGCGACTCAGCTGTCTGCAAAGGCAGGTGAAGATGTGCTGAACATCCATGCATAGCCCCTGGCAACAGCTATTGGGCCCGGGTATGTTGGTGCTAAGAGAATAGCGCAGGGGCGGCTTGTGTAACATCACCGTTTATACCTGCATGGCTTCAGCATGTTGAACCCTTTTAAATAAAAGCATGAATGCGCCGTACAGGTGCAGCATTGGACCATCCTGTGATGAGATTATTGCTATTCAGTTGTTTTCTCCTTCCACTCCTGGCCATGGCGCAATGGGAGGTGGCCCCTGTGTTTTCAGATGGCATGATGCTGCAGCGAAACCAGCCCATTCGTATTTGGGGCAAGGGTGTTCCGGGCACTTCGGTCTCGGTGCAGTTTTCAGGGATGGAAAAATCGACCACAGTTCAGCCAGATTCATCCTGGATGCTGGTATTGCCCAAACTGCGGGCGCAGGCGCAACCGCAGTCCATGGTATTGACCTGCGGAGATAGACGCCGGGAGTTCCATGATATACTGATAGGTGATGTCTGGATCTGCACCGGGCAATCCAATATGGAATGGCCGATGCAGCGGGAAAGCCATTGGAAGGAAGAAAGGAACCAGTGCAACCGGCCGCTGATCCGGTTCCTCAATCCACCACCCGCGGGCAGAAATGTGTATGGCGTGCCCTACACCGACTCGCTGTTACAACGGCTCACCCCAGAACGGTTCTATGGCTGGAACGGCTGGCAGGTATGCGACAGCAACACGGTGCGAAGCATGAGTGCAGTGGGGTATTATTTCGCAAAGCGCATCACCCTGGAAGAAGGCATACCAGTAGGATTGATCAACCTGTCTGTTGGCGGCGCACCGCTGGAGACATTCATCAGCATCCGGGCGTTATCCATGCATCCGGTATTCAGGGAAAAGGTACACGGCAACTGGCTCAACAATGATTCCCTGCCGGTTTGGGTGCGCGAAAGGGGGCGGCAGAATATTGGCGGGATCCCTGCGGCCCCCGGGGATGAATACGGTCCGCACCATGCGTACAAACCCGGTTTCGCCTTTGCTGCAGGCATACAGCCACTCCGGCATTTTCCCGTGAAAGGGGTGCTGGTGTACCAGGGCGAGAGCAATGCGGAAGAGCCGAACAGGGTACATGAATACAAGGAGCTTTTCAAATTGCTGGTCCACGATTACCGTAATCATTGGAATAACCCACAACTGCCGGTGTATTGGGTGCAGCTTTCCTCTATTGAGCGTCCATTGTGGCCCTTGTTCAGGAATGCACAGCGTGAGTTATTGGATGAAGTGAAGTACGGCGGCATGGCCGTTACCAGCGACAA
>JALOMZ010000268.1 GCA_025455205.1 Chitinophagaceae bacterium
TGTATCACCCACTGGCGGTGTTGCCGGTTGCCCACCAGGTACATCTTGATGTATTTGGTATTGTAATACTTGCTGTACTGCTTCAGCACATTGCGGGTTTGCTCCTGGTCTTTCAGGTTGTACATCCAGAAGCCCACGCCGGGGCCGGTGCTGTAGATGCGCGGGCCGGGCACCTGGCCTGCTTCTACCATATCGCCATAAGTGAGCACATCAGTGGTGGCGGTCTGCGGGTCGCGGGTGGTGGTGACCCCGTAGGCCAGGTTGGCGGCATAGATCCACACCGAGTTCTTGTGCAGGCCCCATTGCGGCCACATGTGGGCGTGGGTATCTACAAATCCCGGTGTTACCGTCTTGCCGGTACAATCTATTTCCCGGGTACCGGCCGGCACTTGCAGGGTGCCTGTTTTGCCGATGGCTTTGATGCGGTTGTTCACAATGAGCACATCAGCATTTTCCAGCACCTCTTCTCCTTTCATTGTCACCACGCGAGCGTTCTTCAGCAGGATAGACCCGGAAGGCATATCCTTGGCGTAATACACTTTCACCTGGGTTTCCTGGGGGGTGTATTTCTCTTTCTTTTTCAGTTCGGCTTTTGCCAGGCTGTCGGCTTTTGCTTTGGCGGTATCAGCCTTATAAAGGGCAGTAAGAGAATCCTTGGCTTTTTTGGCCAGGCTGTCGGCCAGTTTCCTTGCTTCGGGGCCTTTGGCCACCAGCGCTTTTACGCTGTCGGCGGCGCGGGCTGCATCTGCTTTTTTCGCCTGCTTCACCGAGTCTTCTACGAATTTGGCGCGGCTAACGTCGTACACCCAGTGGCCATTGCCCAGGCTCCAGTGCACTTTTTTGCCATCGGCCTCCCAGAAGGGCCATTCGCCGCCCACTTCGGTGAGCTGGCGGGAAGGGAAGCTGCTGGCAGTAGGTTCTCCCACATTGATGCTGGGCACTTTGCCTGCTTCCGGAATGGTTACCACATACACATTGTTGTTCACCTGCGCCAGGGCCATATTGCCCACCGGCGCCATATAGATGGTGCCTGCGGGTGAGGGCATCTGCTGTGGTTCCTTCATGCTGTTGCCTTCCGGCAGCATGCAGTAGTTCACCGGGTCGGCGGTCATCATAGGTTTGCCCATCACATACCGGAAGCCTGCCGGCACGGCTTCCTTTCCGGCTTCATGGTTGTGGCCTGCATGATTGTCGGCGTCGGCCACAGTGCCAAAGGTGGTGATGCCGGAGATGCGGGCATGGGTTTTCTCGTCGGTGCCATCCCAGCGGATGCTCAGCAGGCTGCCGCCCGGTCCGTTCAGGAACACGCGGGTGGTATCACGGGTGAAATGCACATTGCCCCGGTCGCGTGCCAGGTCAATGCGCGTGATGGCGCCGCCATTGGGACCCATCCAAACCAGTTCGCCTTCCGCACCATCGTAGAAGGGGCTCTCGGCGTCTTTGAACAGGCGCTTCGGGCCGCGGAAGAAAGCAATGCGGTTGTTATAGCTCCAGGCAGGCTGCATGTAGAAAGCAGCTTCACTGGTAAGGCGGGTGATCACGGGTTTGGCGCCCACAGAAGCCTTATACAGGTGTCCGCCTTCTTTTTCATCCCAGGTAACAAATGCAACAAAATTTCCATCGGGGCTCCAGGCAGGCATGGCTTCCACAAAATTGTGCGTGGTGAGCCTGCGGGGTGCGCCGTTGGGATAGTCCATTACATACAACCGGTTGAGCACAGTGAAGGCCAGCTTGCTGCCATCGGGTGAAGGAACAGCGTCGCGTATTTGTGTGGCCAGGGCATGGGAAGTGTCCTTCACAGCGTAATTAAAGTACAGGCGGGCACCCATTTCGAGCCGCACATCCACATTGAAAGCTATTTCCTGGGCGTCGCTGCCGTCTACCGGCAGTTTCCAGATCTTGCCGCCATAAGAAGCCAGGAGGAACTTGCTGTCGGGCGTAAAGGCCATGCCGGGCAGCACGCCCTGCGGGGCAATGCTTTCCTGCTCATCGCGCTGTACGGGATAGGCCAGCCATTTTTCGTCGCCGGTTTTCATGTTGCGGAGCACCAGGCCTGTTTTGTCCTGCCAGCGGCTGCCATAAGCCATCCACTGCCCGTCTTTGCTGAGGGTGGGCGTAAAGGCTGAACCATAACGGGAAGTCAGATTAGTGATGGTACCCTTTTCCCGGTTGTACCGGGCTATCTGGTATTGCGGCAGCAGGGCGTTGTAGTTCCAGGAACCCATGCGGTGGCTGAAGTAGATATCCTTGCCATCGGGGCTAACAAAGGGATCGATTGTTTTCAGGTTGGCAGGCGCATCAATCAGCTGGATGCCGCCACCACCATCTTTATGATAGAGGAAAAGCTTGGGCGTGCGCCGGCCCTTGCTCACAACAATATAATCGCCGTCGGGGGTCCAGGCCGCACCCGGCACATCACCCTGGCGGTCTCTGGTCACCTGCACGGTGTCTTTTTTCTCTGTATCGATATACCAGAGGTTGTCGTTACCGCTGCGGTCGCTGGTGAAGAGTATCTTTTTGCCGTCGGGGCTGAACCGGGGATGTGTTTCGTAGGCCATGCCGGTGGTTACTTGCGTGGCCTTCCCTCCTTCTATGGGCATGGTATAGATATCGCCCAGCAGGTCGAAGGCCAGGGTCTTGCCATCGGGGCTAACGTCCAGGCTCATCCAGGTGCCCTCGCGGGTGTTGAATTTCACCTCCCGCTCTGGCTTGAGGGGCAGGTCTTTGAAAGCCGTATATACCATGGTGTCCTTCTTCGTGGAATCGGCATCCGGAGCATCCGTGGTTGTTTGAAAATGAATGGGCAGGTGAAAGGGCCGGGCCAGTGCCCACCAGCCGCCTCCGGCCAGCACCAGCAGCAGGCTGTTGCGCAGCAGTCTCTTTGTCATTCGTGCTTATTTTGAACGGGGAAAATAAGGATGTTTCGAGTGTTGTGCCGGCAAACCTGCTCACCCGAACCTGATAATTCCATGAACGGAGCAGGGCATGTATAAAAAGCCTGCCTTCTTTTCGCGCAGCCAAAGCGCTTAATACCTATTTTCGGTCATTCTCCAGTATTTATCATTCAACGAAGGCTCATGGGTCGTTTTCACGGTTTAATAGGCATTGCACTTATCCTCTTCATTGCCTACCTCTTTTCCAACAACAAAAAACGCATCAATCCCCGGGTGATCATCAGCGGCATACTGCTGCAGGTGGTCATTGGCATTCTGGTGCTGCGGGTGGAGTTCATCACCCGTTTCTTCCAGAAGCTGGGTCATGGCATGCAAAAGATCGAGGAGTTTGCCAAGGCCGGCGCCAATTTTGTGTATGGCGGTATTGCCACCATGGGCTTCGACGGTCAACCGGGCAACTACAGTGCCCCGGGCATGTTTGTGTTTGCCTTCAATGTGGTAGCCACTATTATTCTCGTAACCGTGCTGGTAGCCATTCTGTACCACCTGCGGGTGATGCAGCGCATTGTGGCGGTTATTGCCAAGGGTATGAATTTCATTATGCGGGTAAGCGGGGCTGAGGCCCTGAGCAATGTGGCCAGTGCCTTTGTAGGCCAGGTGGAAGCCCAGGTAATGATTCGTCCGTATCTGGCCAGCATGACCCGCAGCGAGCTGCTGGCCAGCATGAGTGGCAGCCTGGCCTGTATTGCCGGCGGAATCCTGGTGGTGTATGCCAATATGGGTGCCAAAGCCGGACTGGATCTTGCGCCCAAACTCATCACCGCCAGCCTGATGGCCGCTCCCGGGGCCCTGGTAATTGCCAAGATGGTGTACCCGGAAACGGAAGAAAGCCAAACCATGGGCAAGGTGAAGATGGAGGTGAAGAGCCAGTACAGCAACCTGATCGACGCCATCAGCCATGGCGCCAGCGATGGCATGAAGATTGGCATCAATGTGATAGCCATGCTCATCGGCTTCATTGCCCTCATTGCGTTTGTGGACTACCTGCTGCTGAAGAGCGGACATCTTTTCAATCCCGATTTCGACCTGAGCCTCAACTACCTTTTCGGCAAACTGTTCACCCCCTTTGCCTGGAGCATGGG
>JALOMZ010000016.1 GCA_025455205.1 Chitinophagaceae bacterium
ATGCCAGGAATACGCATGCCCATGCCCACCACCAGGCGGGCCTTTTCTTCCAGTGTCATCTGGCTGGCAAGCGCTCGGGCCTTCTGCCATTGGGCATCAGCCTGTCCCAGCACTGCGTTGGCCAGCAGGCAGGATAAGGCCGGGAGAAAGAGGTATTTCATATTGCAAGGAGATTGAATGCCTCAAAATTCCTGCAACCAGCCAATGGGCGGATTGACATATGTCAATAAATGTCCGCTCACTGCATGCCCCGGATGCGGCTGAGCGTTTCCTTGGTGATACCAAGAAAGGAAGCGATGTACAGCCCAGGGACCCGGTGGATGATGTTGGGCGATTGGGCCAGGATCCTTTGATAGCGCTGCTGGGCGGTCTCAAACTGGATGGACTCCATGCGTTGCTGGGAAAGGATCAGCGACGAGGTGACCATCTTGCGTAACAGCTTTTCCACTTCATGATACCGGTCGGCCATTTGCATAAATACATTATAGTGAATCCCCCGGATCACCGAGGGCTCCAGGGTGTGAATGAGCAGACGGCTGGGCATCCGTTCAAAGAAACTGGTGATAGACAGGAAGAACTGGTCGTCGAGTGCAAGCCATTCCGTTACTTCCCGGTGGTGCTTGCGGTAGAAGATTCGGACGGCGCCGCGCTCAAGGTACCAGAAATAATCAGCCACCTGGTGTTCCCGCAGGATCAGCTGGTCGCGGGAGACCTCCCAACGTTGCCATTGATGCAGGAATTCCTGTGCCTGTGTTGCCGGCAGGACATGTATGCGGGCCAGGGCCCTGGCCAATGAATCGGTCATATGGATATCCTCATTGAATGGTCCTTCACCAGGCAATATACCGGGGCGGTGCAATACCATTGAGTCGCAGGTACACGATCAGCTGCGCCCGGTGGTGGGTTTGATGGTCGCTCAGGATATTGATCATCTGCATTTTGGTGATCTTGCCCGCAAAGAAGGCTACACTGTCGGCCAGCTGTTCTCTGGGCAATGAAGCAACTGTGGCAATGGCATAATCATACGCGCCGCCAATGGCTTTCATGGCCCCGGCCTTGGAGCTGTCGGTGGGCGGAGGACCGGCCATCCGGCCCCGGTCGGGCGACACGAATTCCGTGCTGATGTATACCAGGTTTTCTGCCATATGCAGGAGCATGGCCCCAAAGCCCATCTCCTGCGGCGTGGCCCGGAAACTGTATTTCTCGGCTGGCATCTTCTCTGCCACCTGCAGGGTATATTCCTTCGCATTCCGCAGGCGCTCGACCGAGGAACGGAGAAAGAGATCATCCTGCCCGAAGAGTGGGGCAGTGAACAACAGGAAAGCCAGCATCAGGCATTGATTCTTCATAGCAAGTCTGTTTCGCCAGGGGAAGTTACGGCATCCGGCCGCTGAACCGTTGTACCTTTGCATGATCATGCATGCCCGTCCCATTACACCTGCCGATTTCCCGGCCATCACCGCCCTGGTGAATGCTGCCTACCGGGGCGAGGCCAGCAAGGCCGGCTGGACCACCGAGGCCTGGCTGGTGGGAGGGGAACGGCGCACCAACGAGCAACATCTGGCGGAACTGGTGGCCGAGTCCGGCGCGGTGATCCTGCAGCTGGAATCAGATGCGGGCGAACTGCTGGGTTGTGTATTCCTGCGCCACGATGATGATGGCCTGTACCTGGGTATGCTGAGCGTATGGCCGCAGCTGCAGGCCAAAGGCTATGGCAAGACCCTGCTCTGGCTGGCCGAGGAGCATGCCCGCAGCCTGGAGGTGCGCCACTGGAGTTTGTGGTGCTGGAAAAGCTGCTCTGATCTCAGGGATTGATATGGAATTGGTCGCGGTCGCGCAGAAAGGGCAGGCGGCTGCGAATATCATCCAGGTGCTGGCGCGACAGCGATACCGTGTGAACCGCGGCCTCATGGGCCTGCTCATAAAGGATCTCCCCCAGCGGATCCACCACCATGCTGTTGCCACTGTGGTAAATGCCATTCCCGTCGTTGCCCACCCGATTTACCCCAACCACATAACACTGGTTTTCGATGGCCCGGGCCTGCAGCAGGGTGCGCCAGGCCTGTGCCCTTCGTTCCGGCCAATTGGCCACATACACCAGTATATCATATTCCGGATTGCCGTCCTCCGTGGCCTGTTGCCTGGCCCATACCGGAAAGCGCAGGTCATAGCAAACCTGCAGGTTGATGCGAAATCCCCTGGCTGAGGCTATGAGCCGACGGCTGCCGGAGGCATAGTGCTGGTCTTCGCCGGCATAGGCAAACAGGTGCCGCTTGTCGTAATACCCCAGCTGCCCGTTGGGCAGCATCCAGATGAGGCGGTTGTAGTAATGCCCGTCTTCTTCAATGATAAGGCTACCGGTGAGGATCACGCGTTTCTCAGCCGCCAGCCGCTGCATCCATTGCACCGTGGGGCCTTCCATGGTTTCAGCCAGTTGCTCCGGCCGCATGCTGAAGCCCGTGCTGAACATCTCGGGCAGCACCACCAGCTCTGTTTTGTCCAGGCCGCGGATCTTCTCTTCCAGCATGGCCAGGTTGGCCGCCTTGTCTTCCCAGTGAAGCGGCGTTTGTATGAGGGTTACAAGCAATGAGGACATGCTACGAAGGTAAGGAGGCATGCGTCTGCCCCTTGGTGATCATCAGGCATAGCCCCAGCTTTTCATCACTTCCAGGTCTTCCCGCATGCAGTCGAGCGGCGCCTTGCCCTGGTAGCTCTCCTGCTCAATGATCAGGTGTACCCCGGGCTGGCTGGCCACCACCGTTTTCAGGATGTCGCGCAGGGGCACAATGCCTTTGCCGAGGATGGTGCTCTCGTATTTTTCCTTTCCTTCCGTGGCCAGTATCTCATCCTTTACATGCAGAGAGGCAAACCGGCCCGGGTAGCGTTTCACAATATCGGCCGCCTGGGCACCGCCATTGTACAGGTTGCCGGTATCCAGTTGCTGCATCACCAGCCTGGGATCGGTTTCCTGCAGGATGATGTCATAGAGGGTGCGGCCTTTCAACGATTCGCTGAACTCAAAATCGTGGTTATGGTAGCCAAACTGCATGCCATATTTCCGGCACAGCTCCCCACTCTTGTTAAACATTTCCATGGTCTTCAGCAGGGCATCATAGTCTTTGCGCAGGGCATTATCGAGCCAGGGACTGATGACATATTGCTGGCCCATAAAAGCCGCATCTTCCACTGTCTTCTTCCAGACATCGGTAAAATCCTTCGATGCCTCATCCCAGTGCCGGGGAGCAAGCACCGTATGCCCGCTGGGCATTTTCAGCCCCAGGCCATCCAGCAGGGCCTTGAAGTCCTTGGGGGCATAGCCATAGAACTTGCCATCTACATAGTTGGCATGCTCCACATAGCGGTAGCCCATGCCGGCCAGCGCTTTCAGGGTGCCGGCCGGATCCTGCTTCATGTCGGCCCGCACGCAGTAGAGTTGCAATCCGGTGATGCTTTGCGCAGGGGCAAAGGAAAATCCAGGCCTGTACAAGGCCAGGCCTGCCGCAGACAGGCCCATCAGGCGAAGAAAACGACGTCGAGAGTTTGGCATCCGGAAATCGGTTTTAATGGATCAAGATAGCATTTTCTGACTGAAGGTGGCCTTCGGATGGTGGCCGGGATTCCCGAAGTTCCAACATATGGCAGGCAAACGCCATACCGGGGAAGAACGGTCGGCCAGGCATTTGGGTGGTGATTTCACATATTCATGCGATTGCCCCGCCGCCGGGCCTGGTGTTTATTTGCATACTGAATCACACACAATGACTAAACTCCTCCTGATGGTATTGCTGATGATGTCCGGTACCGGATTCTGCCTCCGGAATGCGGCCCGTCCAGCAGTCCCCAAGCCCCCGGCAGCCCTGCACAAACCGGCTGTTTTTGTGCCCCTCGATATCATGAAATAGCCGCTCCGGCTCTTTTTGACAGGCACAGTCACCGCAAGCCAATACATTTGAGAAAACTGACCTATCCGTCATGAAGCATTGCTGGCTCAGCTGTTTATTGGTTTGCTGCTCCCTGCTCCCTGCCAGGGCACAGACCTTTCGCAGTGCTTTCAACCGCATCTCCACCGAGGATGGCTTTGGCCTGGCCTCCGATCATATCCTGGCCCTGCACCAGGACGACAAAGGATATCTCTGGATCGGCGGGGCCAACGGTATGCAGCGCTATGACGGGCATAAGTTCGTCAACATATCTACCGGCGGCAAGCCCGGCAGTGAGGAACTGCCGGCAGCCAGCGTAGACCGGTTCCTGCCGGCCGACAGCGGACGGTTCTGGGTGGCCGCCACCAGCTATCAGCAGTTTGGCCTGTTCGATCCCGTACGATTTACCTATCGCTCCGCACGGCTTGCCCCTTCCGCCCCACTGCCCCCCCGCAGTGAATTCAAGCTCTGGCGCGACAGCAAGGGCAATACCTACATCAACGTGTTCCGTTATGGGAAGATCCTGCGCTATGACCCCGAAAGGAATGAATTCAATGAGAAAACCCCGCTGAACAACCTGCCCAAAGGATGGAAGATTGCCTTCAACAGTTTTGAAGACACCGTGAAGCGCCGCTACTGGCTGGTGTGCGAACAGGGCCTGGCCGTGTACGATGAGGCCTCCAGGCAAATGTGGCACAAGGGCTTCAACCCCCAACAACTGCCATTGCTCAACAACGAACATATCCAGCAGGCCGCCAACCTGTTCTTCATAGACAAGCAGCGGCGGCACTGGCTTTTCCACTGGCCGGGTGACCAGGAATTCCATTGCTTCAATGAACAGGGCCTTGAGTTAACGGATACCGCTGGCATCAGGAGCTCCCTGCGCACCTATGCAGAATTGGCCCATATGCGGGAGACCCGGAACGGCGACATCTGGGTGTACGGCGCTGCCAACCTGTTTCAGCTGTCGAAGGAAAGCCACCGCTTTCAGTTCTATCGCGACCAGTTCCTCGACAACTTTGGCATCCGCTATGAAATGGTGTACGACCTGCTGGAAGCACGCGACGGTATGGTGTGGATAGCTACCGACCAGGGGCTGTATTACACAAGAGGCACCGGCATCCAGAAAGGATCCCCCACCGCCATCAATATGTTCCTGTCGCAAAACCCCGGCGAATACGAGGTGACAGACCTGCTGGAACTCAAATCGGGCGACTACTGGATCAGCACCTGGGGCAAGGGGGTGATGGCCATGGACCGTGCCTTCAGGCGAAAGAACGCGCCCATGGGCGAAGGCACCGTTCCCGCGCAGCTGCCGCAAGCCGCGAAAGTTGGCTACCAGCAGGTGTGGACCATGTGCCAGCAAAAGGAAAGCGGCATCGTATGGCTGGGCTGCCAGGCCGGCCTGCTCATGCGGTACAACCCGGCCACGGGAAAAACTGAATACCTGCACCCGCCGGAGTTCGATAACCGCACCATACGCTATATAACCGAGGACAGCAAGGGCCGGCTTTGGTTTGGCACCCAGGGTGGCCGCGTGATCAAATACGAAGGCAACCGGTTCACAGTGGTGAAAGAACTGGAAAAATCAGCCATTGTCTACAAGGTGTTTGCCGATACAGACGGATGGATATGGGTGGCCGCGCAGGACCGCGGTGTCATGGCCATAGACCCCGACACCGGCCGGGAGCTGCTGCATTTCACCCGCGAAGACGGCGGCATGTACAATAACAGCCCGCGCGACATTGAGCAGCTCAACGACAGCCTGATGTATGTTTCGGCCGAAGCCCTGCACATCATCAACAAACGCCGGGGCAGCCTGCGGGTCATCACCACTGCCCAGGGCCTCCCCTCCAACAGCATCCGCCGCATCCGCATGGACGCCCGCGGCTACCTGTGGATTATCACCCTCAACGGGTTATGCCGCTATGATCATACCAAGGACCGGTTTACCCCCTATGGCAAAAAGGATGGCATCCTGCTGGGAACCGTTACCAACGTAGCCGACTATCTCTGCAGTGAGAACTTTGTGATGTTCGTGGGACCCAATGCCCTGATGTTCTTCAACCCTGAGCGGTACTATAACAACCCGGCCCCGCCCAATGTCACCATCACCGACTTCCTGCTGGGCAACCGGTATCTCCCCATCGATTCGCTGCAAAACATGCGGGAGGTGCGGCTCAGTGCTGACCAGAACAACTTCACCATCAGCTTTGCCTGCCTGGATTTCATCAACCGCGACAAGTATGTGTACTACTACCAGCTGGAAGGGCTGGATGATGCATGGATCAAGGCCGACCGGCTTGACCTGGCCCTGGCAGGCCTGTCGCCCGGCCGCTATACCTTCCGCGTAAAAGCGGAGAATATCGACGGACTGGTGTCGAAAGAGATCACCTCCCTGCGCCTCTATATCCAGCCGCCCTTCTGGCGCACCGGGTGGTTCCTCTCATCCATGCTCATGCTCTTCACCATCATTGGTTATACCATGCACCGTATGCGGGTGAACCGGCTGCTGGCCGTGGAAGGCATCCGCAACCGCGTGGCCCGCGACCTGCACGACGACATGGGCAGCACCCTCAGCACCATCAATATCCTGAGCTCCATGGCCAAAGCCAAAATGCATTCCGACGAGGCACGGGCCGTGGAATACATCAACAAGATCAGCGACAACAGCCAGCGTATGATGGAAGCCATGGACGATATTGTGTGGGCCATCAAGCCGGCCAACGACAGCATGCAGAAACTGGTGGCCCGCCTCCGCGAATTTGCCACCCAGGTATTCGAAGCCAAAGACATCGACCTCTCCTTTGTGGCCGGCGACGAAGTGAACGATGTAAAACTGGACATGGAGGCCCGCCGCGACTTCTTCCTCATTGGCAAAGAAGCCATCAACAATGCCGCCAAGTACGCCAAATGCAGCCTGGTAACCATTGAAGTGCAGGTGACAGGCCGTGAGCTGAGCCTGCGCGTGCAGGACAATGGCATTGGCTTTGACCCCCAGGCAGCCGATGGGGGCAACGGCATGGGCAATATGCAACGACGGGCACAGGCATTGCGGGGACAACTGAAAATCAATTCAAAACCTGGTGCCGGCACAGAGATCATCCTGCAGGTACCCCTGCCATAAACCCCTGCCATGAACAGATTGCTCAGCCGGAAATTCAGGTTTCTCACGTTCATGTGCATTGTGCTGCTGGCCTATGTACATGGCTACAACCTGAAAAACCCATACCTGGCGCCCTTTTCATCGGTGAAGGAATCCCTCACCTTCACCACCTTCTTTGAGTACCTGGTGGCCAACGGACTGCTCCGATTCCGTATCCCAATCCTGTTTATGATATCCGGGTATCTCTATGTCCTGTATGATAACCAGCCTTATGGAACCCGTATCGCCAAAAGATTCAGGACGCTGCTCCTGCCCTACCTGCTCTGGAGCGCCCTGGCCCTCCTGTTCACCTTCCTGCTGCAGCAGTTACCATATACCGCCCGCATCGTGGAAACCGCACATATTGACCAGCTGGGCGATAACCGGCCCTATACCGAAATCGGCTGGGGCGGTATCATCTGGCGCTGGCTGCTCAACCCCACCGCCTACCAGCTCTGGTTCATACTGGTGCTCTTTGTATACAACCTGATATATCCGTTCATTCGCTGGATACTGCTCCGCTATGCCTGGATATGGCTCTCCATCACAGGATTCCTCTGGTTCACCTTTTTCAACCTCGGATTCATTGAAGGGCAGGGCCTCTTTTTCTTCTCGCTGGGCGCCTGGTTCAAGCTGCACAACAAGAGCATTGAGAAGCCTCCTCGGTGGTACAGCGAAGGCATTGCCTGGATCCTGTTCATCGGGCTCTGTGTGATCAAGACCTTCCTGGCCTTTGAGCTGGAGGGCGATACCATGCCCACCTTTGTCATCCTTTCCATCATCTACAACCTGAGTGTGCTCTGTGGCATTGTGGCCGTTTGGTACAGCACAGACAGGCTGTCTGCTCTGGCCATGAACAATCCCCTGTTCCGGCGGGCCACCGGTTATTCCTTTTTCCTCTATGGTATGCATATCCCGCTGCTGCCCTACGCTATGACAGCAGTGATGGGAATTGGAGCTGCTTTCCCCCTCTATCGCATTACAGCCTACTTGTTGCTGCCGGCAGCCGTGATGGCACTCTGCCTGCTCTGCGGCTGGCTGCTGAAACGCCTCTGGCCGGATGGCTATGCATTAATAGCCGGCGGACGCGGACTCTGAGCACGCTTTCACATCCTTGTGTGATTGCCGGGACCAAACACAGCCTGTACCTTCGGGAAAATAATCCTGGCATTATGATCAAAGTAGTGATATATGAAGACAACCCCCAGCTGCGCGAAGGGCTCTCCATGCTGATTGACGGCAGCGACGGGTTCACCGTGCTGGCGGCCTTCAAAAACTGCAACAATGTGGTGGAGGAAGTAGCCACCTTCCAGCCCGATGTGGTGCTGATGGACATTGACATGCCAGGCATCAATGGCATCGAAGGACTGAAACTGTTGCGGCAGGCCAACAACAACGTCAAGATCCTCATGCTCACCGTATTCGATGACAATAAGAATGTCTTCGAAGCCATACGCAGTGGCGCCAATGGTTACATATTGAAGAAGACCCCGCCATCCAAGCTCCTGGAATACATTGAAGAAGCAGCCACCGGTGGCGCACCCATGACGGCCTCCATTGCCACCCAGGTGCTTAAAATGTTTTCCGAGATACACAACAGCACCAACGACAACTATAACCTGAGCGACCGCGAGAAGCAGGTACTGCAATTGCTGGTGAATGGGTACAGCTACAAGATGATCGCCGGCGAGATGTTCATTGCCATCGATACCGTGCGCAGCCATATCAAGAAGATCTACGAAAAACTGCATGTGAACAGCAAGAGCGAGGCCGTGGCCAAAGCCTTCAAAGACAAACTGGTGTGATACAGGTATTTCACATGAACATGTGATTGCCCGCCACCACCGCTGTTGCTATGTTTGCCGCAGGTTTTACAGCACACCACACACCCCTCGCCAACACCCATGCAACAGCATCATGCATCTGCCTGCAATCGTTTTTCCGGCCTGGTCGTGCACCAGGCTTTTTTCTTGCCCCGCAAGCAAGCACGCCCGCGTGCTCATCCATACTCCATTTTTAAACCCCCTCAAACAAAACACACATGACACCCCGTTACAATCCATTCACCCAGATCCACAAAGGCCTGCGTGCCCTGCTTTACGACACCGCCCTTGCCCTGCAGCACAACGACTTCAACAATGAACGAACCACCGCCCTGGTTGCAGACCAGGTGCAGAAAGTGCTCTGGCTCTTTGAAGGCCATGCCCACACGGAAGACAGTATGGTGTTTCCCCTGATTGCACAGCATGCCCCCGGGCTGGTTGCCGACTTTGAAGCACAACACGAAAAAGACCACGCCCTGGGCCAGGCCGTGCAGGATAAACTGGAAGCCCTGGCTCAATGCCAGGATACCGTGTCAAGGGAGATGGCCGGCACCGCACTACAGCAGGCCTTCGAATGCTTTGTGGCCTTTAACCTGGAGCATATGGTGATGGAAGAAACCCTGGTGGCTCCCATCATCTGGCAGCACTATTCCGATGAAGCGCTGCATGCCCTCACAGGAGAGATTGTTCGCTCCCTGCCGGCCGATAAAAATGAGCAGTATACCAACTGGATGATCCTCGGTCTCAATGATGTGGAACTCATTCAATGGCTTACCGGTGTAAGGCAGACAGCCCCTTCCTTTGTTTTTGACAGCCTCTGCACCACGGCGCAGCAACTGCTGAAGGAATCACGCTGGCAAAAGCTGCAGCAGGTGCTGCAAACTTCCGAAGCCATGGCCTGCTGAGGGCAGCCTTCACACAATTGCAAAGGTTTTGCAAACCACCCATTCATGCGATAGGCGGTCCGCCCCATGCACAACACCTTTGAACACACAAAAACACACACCCATGAAAGCAATCACGCTTTGCCTGTTGGCCGGCTCCCTGCTCTTCAGCAGTTGTATCCAGGAAATAGCCAACGGCACCCGCAATAACCCGGCAGCAGATTTCACCCTCCGCCTCAATATTGAAGAAACGGATGGCACCACCCGGCAGCAGGTAAGCACCGCCACCAACATACCCGGCGCCGCAGAAGGCATCTCCCAGATTGAAGTGAAGGAAAGCAAGGTAAACCTGCGCCTCGGGGGCATTACCTTTTCCCCTAACGTCACACTTACCCTGAGTGCCAACCTGCGCTTCCTGCAGGCCACGCGGCCGGAACAGATTGCCGGCGAATACAACCTGCCCGCCGATGCCGACAAGCTGCTCATTACCATGGGCTGGCTCCGCGATGGCACACAGCATTTCTACAGCCCGGCCATCACCGGCAAAGTACAAGTGCAGTACGATGCCGCCACCAACACCTGGAACGGCGAACTGCAGGGCATCGGATTCAACAAGCCCCTCAATGCGCCCTACCGGTCCATTCAGCTGCATGGCAGGTTCAACCACGTGCCTTTTCTGTAAAGACCAACCCACTACCCGCACCATCACCCACAAACAAAATCCCATGCGCATCGCCGGATCCATGGCCCTGGCGGCCATCCTCTTTACATCGTGCACCAAAGAAACCCTGCCCATCGAACCCCGGCAAACCCAGGAAGAAAAGACCGTCCGGTTTGAGATTGGCCGGGTGTCAGATTACAGCCAGCCCGGCAGTGCCGATCTCAACGTTGATATCCAACTTCACTTGTCGCTCCAAAACAGGGAAACAGGCGCCTACACAGCGGTTTGGGATACCACCTACGCCATGCGCCCCGTTACGGAATTCCCGCATGCATCCCTGCCATTGGCTATTGAAAAAAGAGTGGTCAACACAAAGCCCATGGACCAGATGCTGAAAGCCAGCTACAACCTGCGCTTCTGGAGAAACGATATCATCCAATACCAGTCGGCCGCCATCATACCGCTGAATACCGGTCACGCAACCTTTACCGTCCCCGTTAATTTGTAAACCATCATTCCATCACTAAAAAACACACACGATCATGAAAAGAATCCTCATGGCCTGCACCATTCTGCTGTCGCTGGCCGCCTGTCAGAAAGAAAATTCCGTTGAAACACCCGGTCAGGAAAGACTGGCAGAAGTGCGGTTTGGCGACGAATACGCAAAATTTGAGTATGCCGCCAATGGCCAGCTTACCAAGGCCATCGTAAAAGATGATGTATCCACTACCGGCGAAGAAGTGGTATTCAATATCAGCTATGGCAGCGCCGGCCAGATTTCCGAAGTGCAAAAGAGCGACGGAGAAACCATCCGCCCCGTGTACCAGAACAACAGGCTCGTAAAAGCTGAAGTATTCAGCGGTGCCGAAAAAGTCGGGTATACCGATTACATCTATGAAAACAATCTCCTGAAAACAGTGGAAATAAAATTCACCGCCTTTGGCGATGATATCACCACCATGAAATTTGTTTTTACCTACGATGCCCAGCAACGCATACAGCGTTCGCATGTTTGGCTGCTGAATCCCCTCACCGATGTACTGGAAGACGCCGGTTATTCAGTACTCGAATACGATAACAAGACCAACCCGCTGTACCAGGCCCGCGATTTCATGCTGTTGCTCTGGGACCTGCCCTCGCCCAACAACATCACCAAGGAAACCCAATTCCTGGCCGACAACACCCTGGACGAGACCCGCGAATACACCTATACCTACAACAGCAAGAACCAGCCCGCTTCTGCCGTTCAGAAAACCACTTCCGGCGGCCAGCAGTCCAACACCAATATCACCTTCCGCTACCAGTAAACGGAATCAACCCCAACAACCAACACCGGTTACCGCCTTTTGCGGTGCCGGTTTTTTTGTTGTCGCCAAGCCTGGTGGCAGACAGCGGAAATCCTAAAATTGCGCGGCCTGCCAAGCCTCTACGCAGCCAAAACCCTGTGAGGCCTACCTTTGCCGCGCTTTGGCAACCATTGGCAACATATCACTCCCTGCATTCCCGCTGTTGCTGGCGCCCATGGAAGACGTGAGCGACCCGCCCTTCCGCGCCGTGTGCAAGGCCAACGGTGCCGACCTGATGTACACCGAATTCATCAGCAGCGAGGGCCTGATACGCGATGCCATCAAGAGCAGGCAAAAGCTCGACATCTTTGACGACGAACGCCCGGTGGGCATCCAGATCTTCGGCGGCGATGAGGAAGCTATGGCCATGAGCGCCCGTATTGTGGAGACCGTGAACCCCGACCTGCTCGACATCAACTTCGGCTGCCCGGTGAAGAAGGTGGTGACCAAAGGCGCCGGCGCGGCCGTACTCAAGGATGTGGACCTGATGGTGCGCCTCACGGCCGCCTGCGTGAAAAGCACCAAACTGCCCGTGACGGTAAAGACCCGCCTGGGTTGGGACGACAGCAGCAAGAACATTGTGGAAGTGGCCGAACGCCTGCAGGACGTGGGCATCCAGGCCCTGGCCATACATGGCCGCACACGGGCACAGCTCTATAAGGGCCAGGCCGACTGGACCCTGATTGCCGAGGTGAAGAACAACCCCCGCATCAAAATCCCCATCTTTGGCAACGGCGATATCGACAGCCCCGAGAAAGCCCTGGAATACCAGCGCCGCTATGGCGTGGATGGCATCATGATCGGCCGCGCCGCCATCGGCTATCCCTGGATCTTCAATGAGATCAAACATTTTGTGCAAACCGGCCAGCACCTGCCGCCACCCAACATACAGCAACGCGTGGATGTAATCCGACGCCACCTGCACGGCAGCGTAAAATGGAAAGGCGACAAACTGGGCATCCTGGAAATGCGCCGCCATTATACCAACTACCTCAAGGGCATGCCCAATATCAAGGAATACCGCCTCAAACTGGTGTCGCTACAGTCGCTGGAAGAGCTCGATGCCGTGCTGGATGAAATTGTGCGGGTATATGATGGATTTGTCTTCGAGCCCCGCAAGATCGATATGGATGCCATGGCGTACAGCTGCGATGGATGAGCACCACCTGTTGAAACAGCCGAACTATTCAAATAAAAATAAATGCAGTTGTATGCTACCTGGCAGATGTCTAACTCTCCCTGTATACCTGGGAAAGCCAGTCTGGCGACGATGCAAGCGGCTGCTACTGTTAGCAGGAATATTTACCATGACCATCCGTGCTGGCATTGGGCAACCCATGATGCTGAACGCGGAACAGTCCGATAAGGTAAGCGGGCAGCTGCCTTTCAAGACTGCAGACAACCGGATTATTATTGAGGCTAGGCGGGGCCAGGATACCTTTTTGATGGTATTGGATTCCTACGCCACCTTCACGGCCATGCCGGAAGATTGGGTACGGAAATGGAGACTGCCAAAAACGCCCTACCGTTTTGCGACACGCGATTTTCAGAACAAGCGACACAAAACCAACCTTCGGTCGATGGACTCCCTTCGCATTGGAGACACATTATATGCCTCCCGTTTTTATGTGAACCCGAAAAAGAACTTCAATCAATATCAATTAGGATACCTGGGTACGGATTTTCTGGATGGCCTGAACTGGAAAATTAATTTCAGCGACAGCACCATCTTCTACCAGTCAACACCTTTTAAGGCAGCCCAGGCCACCATATACAATGAATTCAAGCCAAATGAATTTCCCTGGTTTGAAGTAAGCCTGGATGGTATTACGCAGCGCACCGTTGTAGATCTCGGTGCAGCCACAGCGCTGGCATTTCCTGCCAACAGTGCCATCGGACAACATATTCTTGCGCAATATAATCCGCCTGCTCAGCGCATCAGGTCCGGCGGAGCCAACAGCGCTGGAATAATGGATACGCAATACTTTGTTACGGTAGAGAGCATC
>JALOMZ010000269.1 GCA_025455205.1 Chitinophagaceae bacterium
CGGAAATACTGGCTTTGTCGGCCACCACCAGGATGCGGCGCGAAAACACCAGCCGCGAAGTGTCGCCATTCTCAAAAACCTTGAAGAGGTAGTTTCCGGCCCGCGATGGCATGGAGCTGCTGGCAGGCAGATTGGCCGTATAATGCACATACCGGCTCATGGTGCCCGATGAGAAACGGTATTGCGTGAGCCGCACCTGGGTAAAGCCCTTGATATAATCCATGGAACTCAGGGTAGCAGGCGTCCAGTCGGCATTGCAGAGCACATAGGTATAGTAATAGGTCTTGCTGCTGTTCTGCAGGTCATCAAAATGCAGCTCCAACGATTCTGTTTCGCCGAGGCGCAGTACCGGAAAATTTTGCTGGTCGGGGCGCCGGAACAATTTGATGGCCTGTACCGTGCCCGATCGGATCTCTTCCTGCAGGGGCTGCTGGCCGTAACTCTCAGAACTTGCCGCCAGTACAATGAGGGCGGACAGAAAGTATGCAATGGATTTCATGACAGAGACAAAATAAGGCTTTTGCTTCACACCTTCCGTGCCTGTGCATCCCAGGGTTCCCTACATTTTCTTTTCTTTGGACTTCAACCCAGGGATTTGAAAGTAAGCCTATTCATTGCCAACCGCATTGTCCGCAACCGTCAGCCGTCATTTTCCGGTTTCATCATCCGGGTGGCAGCCATTGCCACCGGTATCAGCGTGGCCACCATGGTGGTTACCCTGAGCCTGGTGAACGGGTTTCAGCATGAAGTAGCGCAAAAAGTGTATGATTTCTGGGGCCATGTACGGGTGCAGAATCTGGAACCGTTCCGCACCCTGGTAGCCGAAGAAACCCCCGTGATACGCACTCCGTTTACAGACAGTGTTGTATTCCATGCCCCGGAGCTTCAGCATGCCCATGCCTTCGCCGCTAGGTCGGTGGTACTGCGCAGCCGGGGGCAGTTTGAAGGGGTGTTGCTTAAAGGAGTGGAATCAAGGTTTACCACCAGCCCCTTTGCCCGTTTTCTTCGGGCTGGCCGGCTGATACAGTTCCCGGACAGCGGCTACAGCAGCGAAATAATGATCAGCTCCACGCTGGCCACCCGCCTCAACGTATCTGTTAACGACACGCTCAGTGCCTTTTACCTGCGGCAGGGCGAAGAGATCAGAACCCGCAGGCTGGTGGTGGCAGGCCTGTATAAAACGGGAATAGAAGAGTATGATAATAATTTCGTGATCACTGACCTCCGCTTCCTGCAAAGGCTGAATATGTGGACGCCCAACCAGATCGGCGGGTATGAAATCTGGATACAAAACAAGGAAGATGCATCACGGGTGAGCGATCAGCTCTCCGGCCTGCTGCCCCAGGGCATGGCGGCTGCGCCCATTTCCAGCATTTACCCCAACATATTTGACTGGCTCAATATCCAGGACCAAACCAAGAAAATAGTCATTGGCGTAATGCTGGCAGTGGCCATCATCAACCTGGTTACCTGCCTGCTCATTCTGGTGATGGAGCGCACCACCATGATCGCCCTGCTTTCGGCCCTTGGCATGACCCCGCAGGGTGTTCGAAAGGTATTTTGGTACTATGCAGCCTACATTGCCGGCGCCGGCGTTGCCGGAGGCCTTCTGCTCGGACTGGGCGTGGTGGGACTGCAACACCTCACGGGTTGGATCCGGATGGACGAAGCCACCTATTATGTAGACAGGATGCCGGTAAAAGTGATATGGTGGCAGGTGCTGGCCATTGCCTTCGGCAGTTTCACCATTTGTGTGGCGGCCCTGCGCCTGCCCCTCATGGTAATGAAACACATATCTGTAGTCAGGGCGCTGCGATTCAACTGAACCTTGAAGGTTGCCCCGCCTCAGGCTTTCAGGAGGTGGGAGAGGATGATGCCCGCGGCTACGCCGGCATTCAGACTTTCTGCCTTTCCCAGCCGGGGGATGGACCACACCTGCTGCAAACAGGCGGCCATGGCGGGCCGGATGCCCTTGCCTTCGTGGCCAATTACTATAACGCCAGGCTGAGGATGCTGTGCCTGCCAGATACTGGTTCCTTCCATATCCGTGCCATAAATGGGTACAGGGCTTTGCTGCAACCATTGCTCACAGGGACCGTACATTATGCGCACCCGGAAAAGGCTCCCCATGGAAGCCTGCACCACTTTGGGATTGTAACAGTCTGCGGTATCGGCCGTGGCATAAATATGGCCGATGCCAAACCAGTCGGCAATCCGGATGATGGTACCCAGGTTGCCCGGATCCTGTATGCCATCAAGCATGAGCGACCAGCTTTGAACCGGAAAAGGCTGAAACGCATGGGGCTTATAGGCCACCACGGCCATGACTTCCGGCGGCGTTTGCAGATGGCTCATGCGTTGCATATCGGTGGCAGACACTTCTTCCCATTGATGCAGTGAGCGGAGCGAAGGATCCAGCCGCTCCAGAAAAGCCGGTAATGCATACAGGGTAAAGGGCTGTTCATAGCCCGCCAGCAGAAGTTCCCGGACCACTTTTTCTCCTTCGGCCAGAAACAGGCCGGCATCCTCCCGGCGTTTTTTGTCTTTCAAGCCCGTTATCAGCTTAATTTCGCTCTTTGTCGGCATAATATTGCAGCAGATGCGTTTGTATTCCCACAGCGAACTTACACCACCTGCTCGTATCCGCCATGTAATCAGCGTGCTGATTGTATTGTTGGCATGGGGATGCGTAGCGGTGAAAAACCCACCCGCCGGCAAACCCTATGTATTCGAGAACAAAGTAACCCTGCGCGATACAGCCATCAGCAAGGAACGGTTGACCATCCTGAACGGCAAACTGACCGACTACCTGGCCGATAGTTTGAAAGTGCCCACCAAAAGCGTGCTTGGTTTTACCCAACGGGTAGCACCTCCCGTGTTTGATTCTGCCAACGTGCTGGCCAGTCTTAAGTTCATGAACGGATACCTGCAGAGTGAAGGCTTCTACAATGCCCGACTGGATACCTTCACGGTGAAGTTTGACAGCACCCAACGCAATAAGCGTTTTTTTTCTTTCAACAAGTTTCCGGTGGTTGAAGTGAAAACGCACTTTTTTCTGAGCCTCGGCAAGAGCCTGCGCATTGACAGCATACGCAATGATTTTGCAAACCCGGGGTTGCAGCATTTGGCCGACAGCGCCCGCGCCACCTCGCCGCTGGCCAAAAACAGCGCATACAGCAAGCAGGCGGTGGCTGTTGAGCTGGAACGACTGGCCAGCATATTCAGGACCAACGGCTACATGAAAATGACACGCGCGGCCCTGCTTGCCGAGGTGGACACCGCCGACCTCAGCCTGGTTTCTTTTCTGGACGATCCCATACAGCAGCAGCTGGCCGCATTGAAAAGACAGGAAGATCCTACCGCAAGGATCCGCATATTCCAAAGACCCGGCACCGATAGTTCCGTGTTTTTGCAGTACCTGATAGACAGCGTTTACATTTACCCCGATACGCGCATTACCGATAACCCGGACAGCCTGATACGCTTCACTGGTTTTCGAAGCCTCACCAACAGTAGCGCTGTTGTGATACGGGAGCGGGAACACCTTTTCCAGGAAAAAATGCTGCGGCGAAACAATCATTTGCTTCCCGGACACCTTTACAATGAACGTAACTTCTTCCGAACAGCCAACAGCTATTCACAAATGGGGCCCTGGCAGCAGAGTGATGTACGCACCATCACCCGATCCGACTCGGTGCCCGGAGCGGTACTCCATATGTTTCTCTACCCCGCCAAAAAACAAAGCCTCCAGATAGACCTGGAAGGCAGCCAGAATAACAACATCTCCGTAAGCAATGTGCTCTCCGGCAGGTTCCTGGCAGTAGGTGTTGCGGGTACCTACCGGAGCCGCAACGTACTGAAAAGAGGGACGCAGAGTACCACTACGCTGCGTACCGGGCTCGAGATAAACAATAATGCATCTTCCGGCAATGAGGGTATTTTCCAGTCGTTGCTCCTTACCGGCAACCAGACCTTCTCCATTCCCCGCCTGATCTGGCCCGCGCGCCACAACGGCGCCGATCGCGCGC
>JALOMZ010000270.1 GCA_025455205.1 Chitinophagaceae bacterium
AATGGCCTGTCCCACCCGGTACACCAGGCTGGCATCGGGCAGCGCACCCATGGTGAGCTGGAAGGGAAAACTCTTCACACCGGCAAAGCGCATGCCCAGCCCCCACTCCCCATCCACCGTAACCATGATGGGCGTTTTGGCCTTTGCCTGTATGCTGTTAAGAAGCGCCACCTGCTGAAAGGGGTTGCCCTGAAACAGGCATACTGCACCTACGTTGTATTTCGTCACCAGGGCGTTGGCCAGGCTGTCGAACATAATGGGATTGCCTTTGCCATCCATGCTGCTGGTGCGGATCACCATCAGCTGGGCAATTCGTTCTTCGTTACTCAATGTGCTGAATACACTGTCCACCCATTGCTGCTTCTGGCCAAAAGCCGTACCGGCATAAATACCAAATATCAACAAAAGCAATCGTTGCATATACACTTTTTTAAAAGTCAATAGCGCGGTCATACGCTGGCAGGCACCAAAAAGCGCAGCACCCACTCCGCACCTCAAAGCAAACGAAAATTGATCAGGATTTGGGTGTAAACAGGCGCTGATCGAAAGAAATATTGGTAATGGCCACCACTTTGAGTTTGCTGAATAACGGATGCTGCGGATTAATTAAAAAATTGAAATTATCCGGCACCAGCACAGAGGGCACTTTGAGGGCCAGTGTCTTCCCTTCCTGCACAAAAGCATCGCCCAACCGGCGGAGCGTATCGGGCGGTGGTTGCTTTTTCCAGTCGGGCGGCAATGCGTTCATATCCAGGGCGGCCCAGTCGTCGGGCATAGTCAGCCGCACCATGCAAAACGGCTCTTTCAGGGGCAGCATGGTAATATGGGCCAGGGCTTCGAGCATGGACAGCGCCGGGCTTTCAGCTGTATAGAGCATGCGGGTGCCGGGGTTGTTCCACCGGGCGCCATACAGAAAAGCGCCTTCCCCGCTTAAGTCGGAGATGTATTTACAGGTAGCAATGCGATAAACCGTGATCATACAGCCTTAAGCGAATACGCCATGCTCAATTCTGCCCAGTTCAGACATCAGAAGGCCAATGCCCAGGGAGGTGTCCAGGAAAGACTTGGGCTGCAAGCCACCTAAAGCAGGAATAGGGCTGCCCATCCAGGCGCGAAAAACATCCAGGCTGCCGAATACTTCTTCCCCGCGGCTGTATAGCCGGGCAATTTCCAGGAGGCGCTCACTGTGCTCCCGGCTCAGCAGGGTGCCGGGCTCATGGCGGCGCAGGGTGCGATCTGTGGTATCGAGGATCTGTGACATTTCATGCAGCGTGAGGCCTGTTTTTTCCAGCAGGGCATCCAGGCTATGGCGGGGCAGCCCCCCGCGGATTACGGAGAGATAGAGGGCAGATTCACTGGCATAGTTTTCCGCATGCCGCTCAATATTCAACAGACGCAACGGCGCAGCTTCATCCCTCCCGTATGCCAGGCCTGCCTCACGAAGGGCCTGCGGGGTGCCCCCGGCGGCTTCCTCCGGCATCATCCAAATGCTGCCCTTCCGTTTTTTGACACGCATATCACATCCTTTTGTCCAAAATTAATGGACATTTTTCATTTTTCCAAGCCCTTTTCCCCTTCCGCCTGCCAGCCAACCACCTTTTTGCCTACTTTCCGGCCCCGCAACGCTGGAATGTGCGGACAAACACATCTATTCCTTACCAAATTTGAAAACTGCTTAAAGAAACATCCTGCATGTTACGATCCATTTTTTCCGTGGCCGTGCTTACCGCCACCATGACCGCCGGCGCCCAGCCCACCCTGAAGCAAGCCGGCAAGTTCTCCCAGACCATCACGGCCGAAGACCTCCGGAAACACCTCACCATTGTAGCCAGTGCCGAAATGGAAGGCCGGGAAACGGCCACCCCCGGCGAGTACAAAGCCGCTGCCTACCTGGTGGAACAAATGAAGGCCATTGGTTTGCAGCCCGGCAACAACGGCCAATGGCTGCAGCCCTACAACGTATACCGCGATTCCATGACCGAAGCCTCCCTGGAAGTGAATGGCAGGAAACTGCAGCTCTTTAAGGACTTCAGCACAACCACGGCCAACTACAACAGCCATATGAGCTTTGGGGAGGTGATGTATTTGAATATGGACGACAGCCTATGGAAGAACAACAAAGCCGATGTGAGCGGCCGGCTGGTTTTGGTGCGCTACAAGGCACCTGCCACCGGAAGTGGCGGTGGACGCGGATTTGGATTCGGCCCCGCCATGCTCATCAACCAGCTGCAGGCCAAGGGTGCTGCCGCCGTGCTGGTGGCCGGCGACCGGGTAAACACCCAGTCAGGTGAAGCAGTAATGGGCAACATGACCGTTACCCAGCATCCCAGCCGCCAGGGCATCAACTACTTCAGCATCACCGATGAAGCCACGGCCCAGATTCTGGGCAACGAAGCTGCTGCCGAAAAGAACGGCAAGCTCACCACAAAAACCATCAAGGCCTCGGTGCATTTCAGCTACCACGAAAAGCAGATCACGCTGATCAGCAACAATATCCTGGGCTTCCTGGAAGGCACCGACAAGAAGGATGAATTCCTGGTGATCACCGGCCACTACGATCATATTGGCCGCCGGGGCGATATCATCAACTACGGCGCCGACGACGACGGCAGCGGCACCGTGGCCGTGCTCGAACTTGCTGAAGCCTTTGTGAAGGCCAAGGCCGCCGGCAAAGGCCCCCGCCGCAGCATCCTGTTCATGACCGTGAGCGGTGAGGAAAAAGGCCTCTGGGGCAGCGCCTACTATGCCGCGCATCCGGTTTACCCGCTCGACAAAACCACAGCCAACCTCAATATCGACATGATCGGCCGCACAGATACTATCTATGAGAAGAAAAAAGATTCCTCGCTCTATGTGTACCTGGTGGGCGAAGACAAACTGAGCAGCGACCTGCCCATCATTGCCGCCGCCGCCAACAAGGGCATGAAAATGATCACCGACCAGCGATATAATGACCCCAACGACCGCCAGCGCATCTACTTCCGCAGCGACCATTACAACTTCGCCAAAAACGGCGTACCCATCCTCTTCTATTTCGATGGCATCCACCGCGATTACCACCGCCCTACCGATACGGTTGACAAGATCGAATTCGACCTCATGGCCAAACGCGCCCAGCTGGTATTCCTCACAGCCTGGGAAATGGCCAACCGCAATGAGATGCTCAAGCGCGACAAGCCGCTGCCGGCATCGGCGCTAACGAGATAAGCACGAAGTACGAGATACGAAGTACGAAGTGATCAGGTCTCAGGAGAAGAGAAAAAGCGTAAGGAATATCCTTACGCTTTTTTCTTGGCTGGCAAAGTGCATCGGCTCACCTGCTATTTCTGTAATCACATATTTCTATCCATTCCCATCTCGTACTTCGTACTTAAAACCTCCTGTTCCTGCGGTCAAACCGGTCTTCACGGCGGTCGCGCACATCTTCGCGCCGGTCGCGAATATCTTCCCGGCGGTCGAACCGGTCTTCCAACCGGTCGCGGCGGCCCCCGTTGTGCTGCGCATCAAGGATGTCTTCCTTGCGGTCACGACGATCCTCGCGGCGGTTGCGCACATCTTCGCGGCGGTCGCGGATATCTTCCCGCCGGTCACGGTTTTGGGCAGTGGCAAACAGGGTAGAAAAAAGCAGGGCGGCTGCGCAGAGCGTTCTGATGGTGGTGTTTCGTGTCATGGTGTAATGGTTTTGTGTAAATCAGACCATTCCTCCTATTCAAAGTTTAAACGGGGTACCGGAATTTTCATAGCCAACTGGAACAGCAAAATGCAGGCAGCCTGCCTACGGCAAAGGCACTAAACATATCTACATAATTTTAATACGAAATACCAATGGCGTGGGAGGATTCCAGGCTATTTCGCCACCTGCTCCTGCAGGAAGCGGCGCACCGCCATACGCCCGCTCTCCAGCAAATCCTCCACCTGCCGGGCGGGCAGCTTGCGCACGCGGGGGCTCAGCGCCAGGTTGCTGATGAGCACCGTCCGTTGCGGGTCATACACAGGCTTGTCTACCAGCAGCTTGTAAATGGCC
>JALOMZ010000271.1 GCA_025455205.1 Chitinophagaceae bacterium
GTTTTGGCCAGCAGGTGGCCCTTGTTGCGATAGCCCAGGATGAGGCGATAGGCCCGCAGGTCGTACATCCAGTCGGTAGCGGTGGGTTCCGAACCGGCGGTGGCGGCTGAGCCCCCCGGCTTTTCGGCACTGGCGGGCAGGCTACCACCGGCGGCCACGTTGGCCATGGCAAAATCGAAGCCCTCGAAGAATTTCTTCAGATCGGGGTCTACGCTGCCGGGGTTGTTGGTGAAGTCGCGATACAGATTCTCAATGTACTGGGGATGCTGATTCGTGATGTACGAAAAGTCTTTCATGGCTCCTGCAAAATGGATTGATGGTGGTAACTTATTATGGGGGCTGTTACTGTGGGTTGCAAAAGTAGGCGAAAAGGCCGCTAGCCCAATTGTGAAAAGGAATGCAAAAAATGGGCGATTGCCGGGGGCCCCGGCGCACAAAAACAGGCGGAAAACAGGTGCCCGCCACCCGAAAAAGCAGGGTTCGGGCGAAAAAAGGCAAATTTTGTTTGGCTGAGTTGCGGGGTCTCCCTACTTTTGCGTCCCAATTTTAGAACACATGGCTAATCATAAGGCAACAAAAAAGGATGTACGTCAGGCCACCAAGCGCCGCGAACGCAATCGTTATTATGGCAAAACCACCCGTAATGCCATTCGTGACCTGCGCAAATCGACAGACGCTGCTGCTAAGGAAGAACAACTTCCCCTGGTAGCCAGCCAGATCGACAAACTGGCCAAGCGTGGCATCATCCACAAGAACAAAGCCGCCAACCTCAAGAGCAAGCTCGCCAAGCATGTAAATGCTGTGAAAGCTGCTGCTTCGGCTGCCTGATAACGCAACACATACCCTTCGGGGATCCCCATAGTGATCCCGGCCAGCATCCTGGCCGGGATTTTTTGCTTCTGCCTGCAGGCGGAGAGAAATACCATCCGCATCTCTGGCAGGCTTCATTCCCTACATTTACCGGCATGAAGAAACTGACTGTTGTGCTGGCCCTGTTGCTGGGTGGCCGGCTGATGGCCCAGCCCACTCCCTTCGAGAAAAGCAAGGGCACCGAAACGGCCACCTATTTTGAGGCCATTGCATTCTACCGGCAGCTGGACAAGGCCAGCCCACAGGTGCTGCTGAAAGACATGGGTACCACCGATGCCGGCTACCCGCTGCACCTGGTACTGGTGAGTGCCAACGGGCAGCATGACCCTGCGCAGTGGCGGGCTGCCAACAAGGTGATCGTGATGGTCAACAATGGCATACACCCCGGCGAACCCGACGGCATCGATGCCAGCATGATGCTGGTACGCGATATTGTGAGGGGCAAAACCCGCTTGCCCGATAACCTGTGCCTGGGCATCATACCCGTGTACAATATCGGCGGCAGCCTCAACCGCGGCGCCCACAGCCGGGCCAACCAAAACGGCCCCCGTGAATACGGCTTCCGGGGTAATGCACAAAACCTCGACCTCAACCGCGACTTCACCAAGGCCGACAGCTACAACGCCCGCAGCTTTGCCCGGGCATTCCATTTTCTGCAACCAGATATCCTGATCGACAACCACGTGAGCGATGGTGCCGACTTCCAGCATGTGTTCACCCTGCTCACCACCCAATACGACAAACTGGGCCAGCCCCTGGGCGAATGGTTGCGAAAAACATTTGAACCGGCCCTCTACCAGGGCATGGACCAGAAAGGCTGGAAACTCTTTCCCTATGTGAATTTTGACAGCTATGACCTCAGCCGGGGCATGACACAATTCTACGATCCTCCACGATACAGCAGTGGCTACGCAGCATTGTTCCAGACCATCGGCTTTGTGCCGGAAACCCATATGCTCAAGCCCTACCCGCAACGGGTGCAGAGCACTTATGATTTCATGGTTACTGTAATGGACCGCGCCAGCAGCATGTCGGCAGCTCTGAAAGCCAACCGCAATGCTGCACAGCAGGAGATGCAACAGGCCCGGGAATGGCCCCTGGCCTGGACGCCCAACCGCAACCGTTACGACACGCTCACCTTCCTCGGTTATCAGCGCGATACGGTCATCAGCGAAGTAACCGGACTACCCATCATGCAATACAACCGGCAGAAGCCTTTCAGCGGTCCCGTGCGCTTTTTCAGCTATTTCCAGGGCACCAAAGCCGTGAGCATACCCCGCTACTATGTGGTGCAGCAGGGCTGGCACGCTGTTATTGACAGGTTGCAGGAAAACAAGGTAAAGATGCAACGACTGCAAAAAGACACAACGGTGGAGGTAACCACCTATCGCATTGAAGAATACAAGACCAGCCCGCGGGCCTACGAAAAACATTACCGGCAGAGCGATGTGAAAGTGCAAGCCCGGCGGCAGCAGGTGCGCCTCCTGGCCGGCGACTACCTGATACCGCTTGATCAGCCTGCTAAACGCTACCTGGTGGAAATGCTGGAACCCACCGGCGATGACAGCTTCTTTGCCTGGAACTACTTCGATGCCGTACTGCAGCAGAAAGAAGGCTACAGCGACTACCGCTGGGAGCAGGTGGCGGCCCAATGGCTGCATAGCCATCCCGAGCTTCGGCAGCAACTGGAAGAAAAGAAAAAGACCGACACTGCCTTTGCCCGCAACAGCAGCGCCATCCTCAACTGGGTTTACAGGAACTCCCCCTACTACGAACCCACGCACATGCGACATCCCGTTTTCAGGATTGAATAACGGAGGGCTGCATGGCTTCCTGTAACTTTGAGACCATGCGCATATCCTGTGTTGCGGTTTTCCTGTACCTGCTGCCGGCCAGCCTCTGGGGCCAGTCGCAAACGGTATGGCTCGATTACCAAAAAGTACTGACCAAACAGGCCTATGCCGCCCGCTATGAGGAAGTGCTCACCAAAACCGACTCGGTGTGGCAGGTGCAGCAATTCAGCCTGCCGGAACACAAACTGACCGCCCGTTATGCCATACTTGAGCCCGATTCCCGTTTCAGGCATGGAACCTGCCTGCAATACCATGCCAATGGCAGGCTCGCCGATTCCGGCTACTACAGCCAGGGCTACCGCGAAGGCTGGCATTTCAGCTGGTACGACAACGGGCAGCTGGCCTCCCGCTGCAAATACCGCAATGACCTTCCCATAGACACCTGCACCACCTGGTATACAGACGGCAAAATGTCGGGGCTAAGCATTTGTAAAAAACCAGGCGATGGTTACCGCACCGACCTGTTTCCCAACCAGCAGGTAAAGGCATTTGGTCCCCTCGTGAGAGGAAAGAAATTCGGCCGTTGGAAATTCCTCGACGAATCAGAACGCACCCTGGTGGAAGTGCGTTTTTTTGACGACTGGCCACAGGCAACCACCTGCTATAACCCGGATGGCTCCCCATCAAAAGACACTTGTATATACGAAAGCCCACCAACCTATATGGAAGGTCTCAATGCCTGGAACCGGTTTATTGCCCGGGAATCCATTTGGCCGGAAGGGCTCATAATGGATCAACCGGGAGCATTCGTCAAGGTACGCTTCACCGTGTTCAAAGATGGCAGCATCGGCCACTTTGAAGTGCTGGAGTCGGAACACCCGCTGCTTTCCAAAGATGCCCTGCGCGTACTGAGCAAGGCCGGCCGGTGGAAACCCGCCCTTTACCTCAACCAGCCGGTAGATTATTCCTTCACCCAGACTTTCCATTTCAAGAGCACCGCAAAGAAATACAATTAAGCCTGCAACAGCATCTCCCAAAAACACACAGACTCAATGATACGTATACCCATCCTGCTTACATCTGTTTTTGTTTACACCCTGGTATTCGCCCAGACCGTGCACCAGGGCCAGTGGAAGGCCACCATCTATCCCAACCGCATCATCAAACTCAGCTGGACCCATGCGGGCATGCAGCGGCTGGAATCCATTGGCGATGCCGTAGTGTCCAAGCCCCTGCAGGCGCCCTTCGTGCTGAAGCAGGAGCCGCAGGGAAATGCTGTACCCCCGGCACCCGCCAAACCCTATATGCCGGCGGAAGACATAGGTCCGGGACCCGTTATTTCCTATACCCAGC
>JALOMZ010000272.1 GCA_025455205.1 Chitinophagaceae bacterium
GGATGTGGTGCAGTTCAAAAACAACGTGGCCATTGTTGGCCGCTCCACCTGGGAGATCATGAAGGCCAAAAAGCTGCTGCAGGTGGACTATGAAAAAGATGGCACCATTGAAAGCAGCGCCGACCACGAAGCCCTGTTTGCTAAACTCATGGATGCCCCGCAGGCTACGGTGCAACGTAAAGACGGCGATGTGGAAGCAGCCTTCCGCAATGCCGCAAAAATCATTCGCAGCGAATACCAGTGCCCCTTCCTGCCGCACAACCCGCTGGAACCCATGAACTTCTTTGCACATGTACGGGAAGATGGGGTAGAATTAGTAGGACCCACGCAAACACCCCAGGCGGCCAGGCAGGCCGTGAGCCGGCTGCTCAATATTCCCCAGGAGAAAATCACCGTGGATATCACACGCCTTGGCGGCGGATTTGGGCGCCGCCTCAAGTTCGACTATGTGCTGGAAGCAGCAGAACTCTCCTCCATCCTCAAAAAACCGGTAAAGGTGATCTGGAGCCGCGAAGACGATATGACCGGCGGCAGCTACCGGCCGGCCGTGCGCTACCGCTTTGAAGCCGCCCTCGATAACGCCGGCAACCTGGTGGGCTACAAACTGCGCGGGGTGGGCATCAATGCCGGCAATTCCACGCGGCAGGACAACTTCCCTTCCGGCGCGGTGGAGAACCTGCTCATTGAATCTGCAGACCACCAGTCGGCCATCACCACCGGCGCCTGGCGTGCCCCCATCACCAATTTCCTGGCCTTTGCCGAACAAACTTTTCTGGATGAAGTGGCCGAAGCCGCCGGCAAGGATCCGGTACAGTTCCGCCTGGATCTGCTGGCGAAAGCCCGCCAGTCGAGCCTCAAGAAAGGCTATGATGTGGGGCGTATGGAAACTGTGATCAAAACGGTGGCCGAAAAAGCCGGATGGGGCCAGAAAAAACCCGGTGTGTTCCAGGGCTTCAGTGTGTATTTCTCCCATGCATCCTATGTGGGCCAGGTATGTGAACTGGTGATGAAAGAAGGTAAGCCTGCCATACAGAGGATACACGCCGTGGCCGACTGCGGCCAGGTGATCAATATGAGCGGCGCCCTGCAGCAGGTGCGCGGCGCCATTGTTGACGGATACGGCCACGCCATGTTTGGCAAACTCACCTTCACCGAAGGCAAACCTGAGCAGAACAACTTCAGCAACTACCGGCTCATACGCATGAAGGAAATTCCGGAGATAGACGTAAGCTTCATTGATAACGGTAAGGATCCTACCGGGCTGGGCGAACCAGCCCTGCCGCCCACCGGCGGTGCCGTGGCCAATGCCATTTACAAAGCCACGGGCAGGCGGATAAAGCGACAGCCTTTTACAGACGATAAGCTGTTTGCTGAATCCTGACCGGGTGGCAGCACATCACAGACCAGGAAAATAACATGCGGAGGAGTGTTCCTTCGCATGTTTCTTTCTTGCACAGCCTTACCGGAATTCCTGCATCCCTATGAGCCTGAACAGAATGCCTTCATAAGCATGCTTCTCTCCTGCTTCAAACAGGCAGGCCAGTTGATCCCTGCCAAGCTCCACCAGGTTGGAATAGGCCGCAGGCCCCTGGTGCAACACCAGGCTCCGGGACCAGGTTTGGCCTTCGTCATAAGAAAGCCTCACCGTCATATTCACACGTTGTTTAGCATGCGCCGGGTTGGAAAAAGCCAGCACAGGCTTGCGCCCCTGCTGGTACAGGCGGATCAGACTCGCCTGGCAAACTGGTTCAACCAGGGAAGTGTCGCCCCGGAGCGCCGACCAGGTATGCCCCCCATCTGCACTGATGGCTGTTTGCCGGATACGCTGCTGGTTGTAGTTGCGCATGTTCAGTATCAAGTTGCCTTTTGACAGCTCGGCTACCGTGCATTCATTCACCTGGTCGGTTGGCGTGGAGCCGCCCAGTTGCCAGTTTTGTCCGCCATCGTCGGAATGGATGGTATGGGAATAGTATTGCTTGCTGCCGGCTTCAATATGGTCGCAGGGAATGACCAGGCGCCCTTTGTATTTTCCCTGGCGGATCTGAATGCCGTTTACCGGTCCGGTGGCATACCAGGTCCAGTTGGGTTGCTTCACCGCGGTGGTAATCTCCCGGGGCGCCGACCAGGATCTGCCTTCATCTGTTGAGGTCAGCACATATACACGGCGGGTATTTTGGCTGCTGCCGTTGATGATCTGCCATTCATGATCGGCGCCAAGGTTCCAGGTGCTCAGCAATACGATATTCCCGGTACGGGCATCCAGCACCGGCGCCGGGTTACCGCAGGTATTAGCGCTGTCGCTCCATACCACCTGCAGGGCACTCCAGGTTTTGCCCTGATCTTCCGAACGCTTCAGCACCAGGTCAATATCGCCGGCATCGCCACAATCTTTCTTACGGCCTTCTGCAAAAGCCAGCAGGGTGCCGCTTTGGGTGGTGATGATGGCAGGAATGCGGAAACACTGGTAGCCATCTTCACCGCTTTTAAAGAGGAATTCGGGTGTTTGTGAAATCCCGACGCCTGCCACTAACAGGCTGAAAAATGCTCCAAGTAGAAATATGCGGAATGGCTTCATATCATAAGCAAAGTGCCATAAATGTAACAGAAACAGACCAACCAAAACTCCTCCCGGACCAACCAGCCTTTCGGCTTTTCCGGTTTATATACCCGGAACCACCACATGCCGGTACACCCGCAGGAAGAAGACCTCCACGGGCAGGTCAGCTACGGCTGTCAACTGCTGATTCTCATGGATTTTTTGTAACTTAATAGAGCCCCCGGCGGGCTGCGGAATGCTCTTTTACATACCCTAATTGCCCTGTATATGAAACGCCTGTTTTTAGCGGCTACCTTATGTGCTGCGGCTGCATTTTCGGTGCAGGCTCAGACCTGGACGGGAAATGTCAACAATGACTGGAACAATGCCGGCAACTGGATCAATCCAGGCAGCGTTCCCGGCCCATCTTCCAATGTGATCATACCGGACAAGGTGGGCAGCGGGCGCTGGCCAGTAATGTCGGGCAATGTCATTGTCAACACCCTGTCCACCTATTTCGGAAGCCACCTGGATGTAAACGGCTTTGCACTCACCCTGAATACGGTTGATGCCAACAATAATCTGCAGGGACTAATAGTTAATAACAGTTTGCCTGCCAATGATATTGTTATTACCATAGCCGGAGGAAACGGCGGTTATAGCACTACTTTTCTTCGCAACACCTTTAATGGGAATCTGGTACTCAATCTTCATGGATACTTTTATGAGGGTAATGCGGGTGCACCGGATAATTCATCCGCCAGCACCTACAACGGCAACACCACCATCAACATGAACGCAGCTGCGGCCATGGGAATTTCAAATACCAACTATTCCACTTTCAATGGCAACCTGACCGTTAACCGTAATGCAAGAGTTACGCTTGATATGTTTGGCGCAGGTGGCATTGTGAATGGCAATTTTATCTTCAACGATACCGGCGGCGGAAACACCATTTTAGGAAACCAGTTCTATCGAAACATTCAGATTAGTGGAACCGTCAACATTACAGCCAATTACCCTGAGCACAATGATTTTTCGCTGCATCGCTTTGTCAATCAAACCACTGGCGGCAGTATCAATATAAAGCATGCAGGTGTCATCAATATTACCCGCGACACGCTGAAAGTGAATTCGCTGGTACTTTCTGATTTTTCGGGCAACTTCGTATATTTTATAAACAACCTTATTGAGGGCGATGTGGGCTTGTATGACCATCCGTCCAACTCCTACCCCACTTATATCAGGGCCAACAGCATTTTCGGTAACAGTATATTCTCCAACAATGGGAGCGGCACTTTTCACGAGGCAGACCAGCCTGGCAATGCCAACATTTACTACGGTAACACTTCATTCACAGCCAGCGGCAGCGGCACACTCAGTAAACAGCCGCCGAACGTTCGTTTACACACGCACGCACGCATGCAACGGACAAGGACAGATAGATAGAGAGAGCTCGTCGTGGAACTGGTGCTG
>JALOMZ010000273.1 GCA_025455205.1 Chitinophagaceae bacterium
CAGAAAGGCATTCGCTATGAGGTGGTAATTGATGTATACAACGCCAGGGGGATGCTGAAATACAACGACCGTTTCCTCTTTACCGAGCCGGAAGGCGTGGCCGAAGAGATTGCCCTGCGCATATTTGGCAAGAAGGGCGCCGTTGAACTGGAAGCACCCGCCCCAACCACCACCGCAAAGCGATGAACTGCAGGCTGTTAATCCTGTAGCAACGGCTTTCGCCTCCCCATAACATGCAATGCCATACATGCGTGCATAGCTTCACCGGGCCCAAGCTTTTTTTGCTGACGGGCGCTGCATCCCGGTGCAATTCATTCATTTAATGATGGAAGCCTTGCTTATCTGCGTTAATCTGCGCCGGCATCTGCGTATTTGCGGGAGATATTCCCCGCAGATCCTGCTGATTGAAAACCGCAGATCCCCGTAAACATTAACCCAATGAAATTACCACCCGAGCCTCCTCAATCTTTCGCCGCATCGCCGGCCTGATGGATCACCATCTGCGGGAAGGGTATTTCAATACCTGCATCACGGAAGGCCTGGTCAATGGCAATGATGATTTCGCTTTTCAGTTCCATCCACATGGAAATATCGGCCCAAAACAGCAGCCGGAAATCTATGGAGCTGTTATTGAACTCGTGTACCAGCACCAATGGCTGCGGGTGCTTGTCCACTTTTTCGCTATCCTGCAATACTTTTTCCAGTACTTGTTTGGCTTTGTTCAGGTGGCTGCCGTATTTCACGCCCACAATAATCTCCACGCGCCGGTGATTATGACTGAGCGTCCAGTTGATCACATGCTGGCTGATGAGATCGCCATTGGGAATGATCACTTCCGCCCCTTCAAAAGTGGCCAGTTTGGAACTGCGGATGCCTATTTCCCGCACCTTGCCCAGCCGCCCCCCGATCTCGATCTGGTCGCCAATCTCTATGGGTTTCTCAAAGGCCAGAATGATACCGCTCACCAGGTTGTTCACCACATTCTGCAGGCCAAAGCCAATGCCCACGCCTAATGCGCCAATAATGATGGTGACTTTGTCCATGGGGATACCTGAAGCAGCAAAAGCCACCAGCACACCCAGTGAAATAATGGCCAGGCGCAGCACCAGGATAGAATTGCCAAAGCGCGTTTTTTGAATGGCGGTTACCTGGTAGCTTCCTCCCCCCAGCAGAAAAGCCACCAGGCGCGCCAGCAGGGTGGAAATCCAGATGGTGAGGAAGAATATGACTACACTGCCAAAGCTATAGTTGATGTTACCAAGCCTTCGTTCTTCAGTAAGGAAAATGCTGACCCAATCCACCAGTATATCATAAAAATTCAGGTTCTTGGCGAAAATAATGAACCAGCCTGCCCAGGCTAACCAGGGGAGGTACCTCTCTACGTTGCGACGCAGTTCCATTATATCCACCAGTGATGACACGCGATTATCGCGGCTGAAATATTCATATAACAGCACAACCATTTCCTTCACAATTGCTATGCCCTGGAAGAACATCACGCCCAATACAAAATTGAAGAAGCCTCCTACAGCCATGGCCCGACCGAAAGTGTATACACCCGAAATATTAGCTACCACCGCAATGATCTCCTGCGCCAAAAAGAGCCAGGCAAAAAAACGGAAGTAGCGGATTTTTTCCGTACTCCTGTTATGCATCCGGATCGTATACAGGCACAGGCCGATACCGGACAATGAAATCAGGAGCATCAGCCATCTCTCCACCCAATGGCTCTGCAGCACCATATTTTCCAGGCAGGCCCAAATAAATAGCAGGCCAATTCCCAGCCAGATCCTCCTGCGAAGTCGGTTCATGTCGGACCAAGACAAAATGGTAATGGCTACAAACATGACCAGCCAGGTGAGGTGCAAAAACACCATGGGCACATGTGAATACAGCAACTGTGACATGGCCATCCCTATGAACAAACTGGAAAGGAAAACCGAACGGTGCAGGTGGGGTGCAAACTGTTTCAAAACAAAGCCACTCTGCTGATGGCGCATTTTCATGATCATGAAGCGCATGGAGAGCCAGAGGACCAGAAATAGCAGAATGGAAATGGCCGAAATGCTGGCTGTTCCGCGTAAATAGTATTTCAGGATCAAACTAGCCTTGCCAAAGCTGGCCGCAAAAATATCTTCCAGTTGTCCCTGCTGGTTCGCAGTTTCCCAGATAGGCCTTCCATCGCGGCGGAAATAATGACTGCGCACGGCCTTCACCTGCTGGTCTACAATACTCAACTGGTCTTTCACGTCCAGCAGGTTTCTCACCACCCGGCCCTGAATAAGTCCCAAGTCAACAATGGCAGCCGTTACTGTGCTGTCAATAGGCTTAAACCGGCGGTATAGATCCACCACCCTGTTCACATACTCCTGCGCCAGGGTAGAATCGCGGGGAATGATCCGGATGGCCGAGTCGCGGCCCATGGAGTCCAGCATACTTCGCATGGATACCAGTTGGGCATTATACTCCATAATTGACTTTTGCAGGTTTTCGAGTTGCCGGTCCAGTTCATTCAGCAGTATGCGGGTGGAAACCAGGTTACGCAGATTCGGACTGCGCTTGTTAACGGCAATGCCTTGCCGGGCCAGTTCTATTTGCAACTCCACATTGTCTATTTCGCCCCTCATCTGCAACGTATCAATCCCCTGGTCCAGAAAGGCCGACATTTTTCCCATTTGGTTGGCATAGTGCTCTATCACGGTCAGCTGGCGCACCAGCGAGGTATCACTGCGTGGGCGGGAACGCCGGGCGGAGTCTACCCGCCTGGCAAAACGGGCAGAGTCGAGGTCCGCCTTCGGTTGGGCCACTTCCTGTGGATTGGTGGTATCAGCAACAATAGACTGCACACTATCCTGGGCAGACGACAGGTAAACGGAGCACAAGACCAGGAGCAGGAAAAAACCATGCAGGCGCAATGAACCAGCAAGCATACAGACAGGAGTTGGTTCCGGTAAATATACCTTCCAAAAGGGTTCTGCCCCAAATGCCTCTCAGGTTTGTTATTTTTGCCGGCCCAGAACCGGAAAGAACCGGTCCATATACGTTCAACAGCATGGAAATCAATAAGAATTTCAACCACCAGCAAGCCGAGCAGCAATGGTACCAGCACTGGCTGGATCAGAAATATTTTCACAGCACCCCCGATGAGCGCGAACCCTATGCCGTGGTGATTCCGCCACCGAATGTTACGGGCATCCTGCATATGGGGCACTGCCTGAACAACACCATCCAGGATATCCTGATCCGCCGGGCCCGCCAGCAGGGCAAGAATGCCTGCTGGGTGCCGGGCACCGACCATGCTTCCATAGCCACCGAAGCCAAGGTGGTTCAGATGCTCCGCGAAAAAGGTATTGCCAAGAGCAGCCTCAGCCGTGAAGCATTCCTGGAACATGCCTGGGAATGGAAGGAGAAATACGGCGGCATCATTCTGCAGCAACTGAAGAAACTGGGCTGCAGCCTCGACTGGGACCGGGTGAATTTTACCATGGACCCCGATTATTACCAGTCGGTGATCCGTGTTTTTGTTGATCTCTACAATAAAGGCCTGATCTATCGCGGCAAGCGCATGATCAACTGGGATCCCAAGGCCAAAACCGCCCTCAGCGATGAGGAGGTAATCTTCAAGGACACCCAAAGCAAACTGTACCACCTGGCCTACACCGTGGTGGATGAAGCCGGCCAGCCCACGGGAGACAGCATCACTATCGCCACCGTGCGTCCGGAGACCATTCTGGGTGATACTGCCGTTGCAGTGCATCCGCAGGATGAGCGGTTCAAACACCTGCACGGGAAATTTGCCCTGGTGCCGCTGATCAACCGTCGCATCCCCATCATCACCGATGAGTATGTAAGTATGGACTTTGGCACCGGCGCCCTCAAGATCACGCCGGCACACGATATGAACGATTACCAGCTGGGCCAGAAGCACCAGCTGGAAGTGATAGACATCATGAACGATGACGGCACTTTCAGCGAAGCAGCACAGCTGTTCATTGGTGAAGACCGGTTTG
>JALOMZ010000274.1 GCA_025455205.1 Chitinophagaceae bacterium
GCACCTGTTTCCATCCCAGCACCAGGGCCAGCAGGGAAATGAGGCTGTACTTCACGCGTACGAGGATCCAGAACACCAGGAAAAGCAATACCGCCGCCAGCAGGTAGGGCAGGGCCAGGCTCAGGAAGCTGATGGGCCAGAAGGTTTCAGGATTGAGCCAGGGCTGCAGGCAGGCCAGCAGGAAGAACACGCACACCAGTGCATTGATGAGCACCACCAACCGTTTTCCCCATTGCCGAATACTGAATGCCATAGTTTGCCTGCTGTGTGAAATTAATGGTTGGGCCGGTACCAACCGCAGAGCAGCCCACCTTAAAATGCCCACAATCAGCGATGGTACAGATCGGCCACCACCGGATAGTGGTCCGACGACAAGGTGGGCACCGTGGTGGCCTGCCGGATCTGCAGGCCCGGGGCGGCAAAGAGGTAATCGATCCGAAGCTGGGGAAGCCGGCTGCGGTAGGTGCGGCCCCAGCCGAAGCCGGTCTGCAAAAACGCATCCTGCAGGCCGCGGCTCACCCGGTGGTAGACAAAGGAGGACGGTACAGAATTCATGTCAATACCCATCACCACCGGGCGGGAGCTGCTGTCAAGAAAGGCTTTCAGTTCCGTCGCCTGCTGCACATGGTAGGGCTGGTAGAACCGGAGTTTCTTCCACACATTGCCCGAGGTAACAATGGCACTGTCGTACTGCTGGTAGTAGGGCAGCGGATCGGGCAGGCCCGGTGGCGTGTTGAGGTTCATGCTGTAAAAATGGGTGCTCAGCAACCGAAACCAGCTGCCCTTCCATGGCAGGTCGGCCCAAACAATATGCTCGGCATGCGGTCGGCCGCTATATGTCCGGGAACCTGCCGTATCAAAGGGCAGGCGCGAAAAAATGGCTGTGCCTTCGCTGATGGTGCCGGAAGCATAGTGCAGCCGATAGAAAGGTTCATAATGGTAATAAGCATAACCCAGGCTGTCGCGCAGCAGGGAGATGTTGGAATAGGCGCCTGGTATGTCCACCTCCTGGAAATCCTGCAGCAGCAGCACATCGGGCTGGTATTGCCGCAGCATCTCCACAATCTGCCGGCGGAGTTTGCGGGTGGTATCTGTATGGTAGGACCCGCCCAGCTCCATGCAGTTCCACTGCATCACCCGCAGGTCATCGGGGTTCTTGCGTGCCTGCCACGGTTGGGGCACCTGCAGGGCGAAAGTATAGCGCATCACTGGCCAGCCGGCCAGCCACAGGCAGAGCAGGAGCGCTCCGGCCATGCGATGGAGCCTCCAGCCAATGACCACCATGGGTGCCATGCCCAGCCAGGTGAGGGGAAAGCCGATAGACAGGATGCCCATGATCCACCATTGCCCCGGGTGTATCACGTAAACCAGCAGGGAGGGCAGGTACAGAAGCAGGGCAACTATCACCAGCATCCAGCCGGCAGCGGAACGTTTCATGGGCAGCAGGGGGGAAACAGCTTGGGTGGCAATGCTTGGGGCGGCAGCTCAGAGCTCTTCCTGGCTGGCCCGTTTTAGGTATTCCTTCTCTTCGTCGGTCAGGAACTGGTAGCCTTTGGTGTTGATCTTATCAAGGATTTCGTCGATGCGCTGCTGGGTCAGGTGGGGCCTGGCTTTGAAGGGCTCCGCCGTGCCGGTCTTATAGTGCACTTTCTGCTTTAGTTGCTGCCGGGAGGGCGCCTTGGTTTTGGGATCGAAGAGGGTGAGGAACCACTGGTACAGCTGGTGCATCCATTCGCCCCAGTCGCCGCCGCGCTGCATGGCCCGGATGTACAGGAGGCCAATGAAGCCGCCGCCCAGGTGGGCCACCGCAGTGCCTGCGCCGCTGCTGGCAATGAGGGCATAGTCTATCAGCACAAATACCAGCGTTATCACCCAGAGGGGAATGCCCCCGTTGAGCATGGGAAAGATGCGGTAATTGGGCGCCAGGGCGGTGGTGCCCACGGCCACGGCCATGATGGCCGCGCCGGCACCCTGCAGGGGTGGCAGGGTATCGATGGCGCGCTGCAAAACGGGGAAGATGTTTACGGTAAGCAGAAAGAGGGCAGCGCCTATGAGGCCCCCGTAGATGTACAGGGGTGCCAGGTGCCGGTTGCCGGTGAGGTCCTGCAGGATATAGCCGAAGGCCCATAGCCAGAGCATATTGCTGATCATGTGCCAGGCCCCTTCGTGGCTGAACATATAGGTGAAGAGGGTCCAGGGCCTCGACAGCAGCAGGTCGGGGTTGGCGGGCACCAGAAACCAGGCCAGCACCTGACGGTAGAAGGCCGTCACCTCCATGCCGCTGAGGAAATACCCGATCTTGATGAAGTTGATGATCACAAATGCCATGGCATTGATGGCAATGAGGGCTACCAGGGCATTTCCCTCCTGGCCCAGCAGGAGGCTGTTTCTTCTCTTCTTTGGCAGTACTCCCATAGTTGCGGATTTGAAGGGGTGTTTGTGTGCAGGCCGGCCGGCCGCCGGGTCTTAAAGATATTATGTTTTCAGAACGGCTGCGGTCAATAAAATGTTCGCCGGTTCTGCTTATTCCAGAAATACACCAGCAGGAAACCTACCAGGGCGCCACCCAGGTGTGCCCAGCGGGCAATATTGTCGCCGGCGCTGTTGCGCACAGCCATGCTCAGCTCAAAGGCAATGTACAGCAGCACAAACCACTTGGCCTTGATGGGCACGAAGAAGTAGAGGTAGATGTAGGTATTGGGAAACAGGAAGCCAAAGGCAGCCAGGCAGCCAAACACGGCGCCGCTGGCGCCCAGCGTAGGCTCGGCCAGGGCGGAATTCACATGGCTGGCTACCAGCATCACTGCCTGCTCGGCCATCTGCAGGTTGTTGGGCTCGGCTTCCCAGGCGGTAAGGATGCGTGCCGCAATATTGTAGTCGTACCCGGAATTGAGGTTGTACCGGTTGAAATAGTTCACATAGCCTTGCAGGGTGGGATGGTTCTTGAAATTCTCAAAGTCGATCAGCAATTGGTGGTTTTCATACCACAGAAAGCCAAGGTGCAGCAGCGCAGCTCCCATGCCGCACACCAGGTAGAACATCAGGAAGCGCTTGGGTCCCCATAGGTTTTCCAGGATGCTGCCAAACATCCAGAGGGCAAACATATTGCCGAAAATGTGCATCAGGCTGCCGTGCATGAACATATGCGTGATCAGCTGCCAGGGCCGGAACAGGGGCGAAAAGAGGTGGTGCAGGGCAAAAGTGTCGGTCACCCACCCCACATTGGGCGCCAGGTCGCTGCCCGGCATCACCCCATCAAAGGTGAGCTGGGCCATGAACACCAGGCCATTGATGATCAGGAGGTTTTTTATGATGACCGGCAGGATCTGGAAGCTGCCGGGCCGGAATTGCGTCATATTCAGCGTTTCAGTTTGCTTCGGAGCTGCGAAGTACGAATAAAATGGACAAACCTGCTGACTAAGGATGTTAATATGGAAACCCTGCGAAGGATAAGGGATGAAAAATTCCAAAAAAGAAAATTTCAAATTCCAGCCTGCCACCACTATTGCCAATTGCTGATTCTCTATTCCCATCTTATGGGGCCGCTTTCGTGGGACGCGGAGCGCTGGGACAAGGGCGACCTGTGCCGGACGGCTTCCCCACCCTTATCCACTTGCCCAAACATAATCAGCACATCATCACGAAATTCCAAAAGAGAAAATTCCAAATTCCAGGGCTTACCTACAACCATCACACCCAATTCCCAAGCCCCAACACACCCTCATTTTCACATTTTCTCATTTTCTCATTTTCTCATTCCACAGCATCAGCACATCAGCTAATTAGCAGATTAGCACATCATTGAGAAATTCCAGTGCTTACCACAGCCATCAAACTCAATCCGTCAACCCAACCCCTCACTCATTTTCACATTTTCTCATTTGCTAATTTTCTCATTCCCCTCCATCAACACATCAGCTAATTAGCTAATCAGCACATCATCACGAAATTCCAAAAGAGAAAATTCCAAATTCCAGGGCTTACCTACAACCATCACACCCAATTCCCAA
>JALOMZ010000275.1 GCA_025455205.1 Chitinophagaceae bacterium
ATTGCCCACTTCCACAATGTCTCCAATGAAATTCACCTGATTGATGATTTCATCCTTCTGCAGCAGTTCATTACGAATAGCCACCAGCTGACGGGCTTCCAGGTGTTCAATATGCTTCTTGAGCTGCGCATTTTCGGTGAGCAATTTGTCTACCGCCTTCACCGGATCCTTGGCCTTCAGCAAGCTGCCCAACTCCTTGATATTCTCCAGGCTCTGCGAAAAATAGCGGAATGCTACCGGCCCGGTATAGGCTTCTATGCGGCGCACGCCGGCAGCCACGGCGCCTTCGCTGGCAATGGCAAACAGGCCGATCATGCCGGTATGCATTACGTGTGTGCCGCCGCAGAGTTCAATGGAGTAGTTGGGGTCTATGGTTACCACCCTTACGGTATCTCCGTATTTTTCGCCAAACAGGGCCATGGCGCCCAGCTGCATGGCTTCTTCCTTGGGCATGGTGCGGATGACCACGGGAATGTTTTCACGGATCTTGTCGTTCACGATCTTCTCCACGCTGCGGATCTCATCATCCGTCATCTTGGCAAAATGTGAGAAGTCGAAACGCAGGTATTCTTCATTCACCAGCGAACCTTTCTGTGCCACATGGGTACCCAGCACCTGGCGGAGCGCTGCATGCAGCAGGTGCGTGGCGGTATGGTTGTACATGGTGTTGAGGCGCTGCTCGGCATTCACCACGGCGCGTACCTCGCCCTCCAGCTGATCGGGCAGCTGGTCTACGAAGTGCACAATCAGGTCGTTTTCCTTTTTGGTGTCTGCCACCCTTATCATCTCATCGCCAAAATACAGTTCGCCCTTGTCGCCTACCTGGCCGCCGCTTTCGGCATAGAAGGGCGTGCTGGCCAGCACCAGCTGGTACTGCTCCTTGCCCTTTGCCGACACCTTGCGGTATTTCTGCACCCGGGTCACCACGTTCAGGTCGGTGTAGCCTACAAATCCTTCGCCCGCCGCATCCGTTACAGTCACCCAGTCGCCGGTGTCCAGCGTGGTGGCAGCGCGGCTGCGGTCTTTCTGCTGTTTCATGGCGGCTTCAAAACCGGCTTCATCCACCTGCAGGCTGTTTTCTGAGGCAATGAGTCTTGTAAGGTCTAATGGGAATCCATAGGTATCGTACAGTTCAAAGGCCTTGTCGCCGTCAATGGTTTCCCTGCTTTCCTGCATCAGCTCGCCAATTCGGCGGAGGCCCTTTTCCAGTGTGGCCAGAAAAGCCTGCTCCTCTTCCAGGATCACCTTGCCCACAAAAGCTTCCTGCTTGTGCAGTTCGGGGAACACATGCTCAAACTGCCTGGCCAAAACGGGAACCAATTGGTGCAGCAGGGGATGTTTATAATCCAGGTAGGAATAGTAATAGCGAACCGCCCGGCGCAGAATGCGGCGTATTACGTAGCCGGCACCGGTATTGGAGGGCAACTGACCATCGGCAATGGTGAAGCTGATGGCCCGGATATGGTCGGCCAGCACGCGGAACGCTACGGCCTGGCGGCTGTCGCCGAAATCGTATTTGCGGCCGGTGATCTTCTCTGTGGCGGCAATGGTACCGGTGAAGATATCGGTGTCGTAGTTGCTGGTCTTGCCCTGCAGCACACGTACCAGGCGTTCGAGGCCCATGCCCGTGTCTACGTGCTTGGCCGGCAGGGGTTCCAGGCTGCCATCCTTGAGGCGGTTGAACTGGATGAACACGTTGTTCCAGATCTCGATCACCTGCGGGTGGTCGTTGTTCACCAGGCTCTTGCCGTCCACTGCTGCCCTTTCGGCATCGGGCCGGCAGTCCACATGGATTTCCGTACAAGGTCCGCAGGGACCGGTATCGCCCATTTCCCAGAAGTTGTCCTTTTTATTGCCCAGCAGGATGCGGTCTTCACTGATCCATTTCTTCCATTCGTCCCAGGCTTCCTGGTCTTTGGGCAGGCCTTCCTTGTCATCCCCTTCAAATACGGAAACATACAGGCGGTCCTTGGGTATCTTATACACTTCGGTGAGCAGCTCCCAGCTCCAGGCTATCGCTTCTGACTTGAAATAATCGCCGAAGCTCCAGTTGCCGAGCATTTCAAACATGGTGTGGTGGTAGGTGTCTACCCCCACTTCTTCCAGGTCGTTATGCTTGCCGCTCACCCGCAGGCATTTCTGCGTGTCGGCTACCCTGGTGCTGACGGGTTTCTGGTGGCCCAGGAAGAAATCCTTGAACTGGTTCATACCCGCATTGGTGAACATGAGGGTGGGGTCATTCTTCACTACTATGGGGGCGCTGGGCACAATGGCGTGGCCCTTGGAGGCGAAGAAATCCAGGAACTGCTGGCGTATTTCGGCGGCGGTCATCATCGTTAGATCTGTTTTTTGTGGGCCGGTCCTGTAAAAATCCATGGCACCGCAGGCGCGATGGGCTATTTTTGACGGCCGGGCCCGTAAGGCGGGCAAAGGTACAGATTAGGCGCCGTGCCCCGATTGCTTTTTGCAGTTTCTATGCCACCCCGCCTCCCAGGGCCATCCCGGACATTGAGCGCGTGAAAAAGGTCAAATATTTCTATAACACCCATACGCTTCGCTATGAGAAGCTGGTGACCCCGCTGCGGGTCAAGCTCCTGCGTGTATTCGGTTTTATAGCCGCGGCACTTACCACCTCCTTTATCATCGTGCTTATAGGCCAGAAATACTTTCCCAGCGCCAATGAAAGGACCCTGCAACTGGAAAATTCCAACCTGAAGTCGAGCCTCCGCATCCTCGACCAGCAGATAGAAGAGCTGGAGCAGCGCATGGCGGCCCTGGAAAAGCGCGACAACAGCGTGTACCGCAGCATTTTTGAGGCGGATCCGATACCCGACAGTGCCCGGGCCAAAATGCTGGAGGAAATAGCCGAACTGAAGAAAGTGCGCAGCATGAACCAGGATGAGCTGGTAGACGGCATAGCGCAGCAGCTGCAACGCCTCCACAACCGTATGCAGTTCCAGCAGACCTCCTTCCGGAATATCGAGAAAATGATAGACCGCAAGGAAGACCTGCTGGCGGCCATCCCGGCCATACAGCCGGTGAGTAACCAGGACCTGGAGCGGGTGGCCAGCGGCTTCGGATATCGGATTGATCCTATTTACAAAGTACCCAAGATGCATGCCGGTCTCGACTTCACTGCCCCCACCGGCACGCCCATCTATGCCACAGCCGACGGGGTGGTGAAGGAAGCCAATTTCAATAGCGGTGGCTATGGCAACCATGTGGTGGTGAATCATGGCTTTGGGTATGAAACCCTGTATGGCCATATGGTGCGCATCAAGGCCCGCCGCGGCCAGCGGGTGAAGCGGGGCGAGATCATTGGCTGGGTGGGCAATACCGGCAAGAGCACCGGGCCGCACCTGCACTACGAGGTCATCAAAAATGGCATCAAGGTGGATCCCATTTACTTTTTCTACAACGACCTGACCCCGGAACAGTACAACCGCCTGCTGCAACTGGCGGCCACCCGCAACCAGAGCTTCGATTAACCCTTAATACCGGGATATGCCGCAGCTGGAAGAAATGCTGATGAGCCAACGCTACATGCACCAGGCACAACAGGTGATGGCCTGGGTGGGGCACGACAAAAGGCGGTTTGATGCCCTGGTGCAACTGGTTACCGGCGATGACAAAAAGCTGGCGCAGAAGGCAGCCTGGCCCATGAGCTATGTGGCAGAAGCACATCCTGCATGGGTGATCAGACACCTGCCCTCCCTGCTGGCTACCATAAAAATTCCGGGTGTGCATACGGCCGTAGTACGCAGCGTGGTGCGGCTGCTGCAATTTGTGGATATACCGGAGGATTTGCATGGCGATGTAATGGACAGCTGCTTCCGCTACATTGAAGACATTCGGGAAAAACCCGCGGTGAAGGCATTCGCCCTTACCGTGTTGCACAAACTCAGCCAAACCTATCCGGAGATACTGCCAGAGATCCGCGCCATCATTGCATCCAGGATAGAACATGAAACGCCGGCATTCAGAACCCGGGCAAGGGTCTTTCTGCGCTAAGAACCAGCCTCAGAAAAAAAGATGGCAAAACACCAACGGGCAGGCGCGGCCATCCGGCATCGCGGCCATATGGCTGTTTTACGCTATAGGGCCGTGAAAACGCTGCGGCGGGCTATGGATTATCACGGATATTTTGTAACTTAATATACCTATGGGCAGGTATCCTACATGGAACAACATCGATCTGGGATGCATTGCATGCACCAGGATGTAAGAGTTGCAACATCTACATTATTTCCTTAAAATCCATTTTATGAAAAAGGCTTTAATGCTCGCTGCAGCAGCGGCATTATCCGCCGTTGCAGCATTCTCGCAAGTGACGAAAATCAATGAAAACAAATACCTCCGGTTCGTTGCCAATATGAATGACACGAAATCCCTTTTC
>JALOMZ010000276.1 GCA_025455205.1 Chitinophagaceae bacterium
ATGATGCGCACATCGGCAATGGTGGCTTCAATGCCGCCCGTGCTGATGGTGTGCATGCCCAGCACCCGGTTGGTTCTGTTGAGATACACGGCCAGGAATACTTCGCGATTCTCGAACTGAAGTTTCTTTTTGAGATAGGCGCCCAGGTCTTTGCTGTTCCTGATAACCGGAATGGAATCAAATGATTCCTGTTCCAGCAGCACCCCCATTTGCAGCGCTGCCTTGATGGTTACTGCTTTGGCCGGGCCAATGCCCTTCACCCGCTGCAGGTCTTTCAGGCTCATCCTGGCCAGGGCGCCCAGGCGGTGCTGGCAGGCAGCCAGCAGCTCACGGGCCAGGTCGATGGCGCTTTTGTTGCGGGTACCATGGTTGATAAGGATGGCCAATAATTCTGTGGCGCTGAGGCTGTCGGCCCCGCGGGCCATCATTTTCTCCCGGGGCCGGTCGTCATCGGCCCAATGCTTGATGGGTGTGTGTGCTTTGTTGAAATTTTCCATATATCCGTTTGTTATACCGGTGGCGATGGCCCTATCTTCGCAGCCGTAACAGGACTCCCAAAATACATCTTTCGACCAACAAATTCAGGTAGTGTATGAGCCACCAGGCCAGGATTTTTTCCGGAAACGGTTCTGAATATCTAGCAGCAAAAATCGCCAGAAACTTTGGCGTAGAACTGGGGGCCGTAAAAGCTACCCGCTTCAGTGACGGGGAAATTGGCGTTGAATTCCTCGAGAGCATTCGCGGCGATTATGTTTTCCTGGTGCAGAGCACTTTTGCGCCGGCCGACAACCTGATGGAGCTGTTGCTGATGATTGATGCCGCCCGCAGGGCATCTGCCTACAAGGTTATTGCCGTTATTCCCTATTATGGCTATGCGCGCCAGGACCGCAAAGACCGCCCCCGGGTGGCTATTGGGTCCAAACTGGTGGCCAATATGATCATGGCTGCCGGTGCCGACCGGGTCATCACCATGGACCTGCATGCGCCGCAGATTCAGGGCTACTTCGATATCCCGGTAGACCACCTCGATTCTTCTGCGGTTTTCATTCCCTTTATTGAAAAACTGCAACTGGAGAACCTGACCTTTGCTGCGCCCGATGTGGGCAGCACCAACCGGGTGCGCGAAGTGGCCAGCTATTTCAACTCGGAAATGGTGATCTGCGACAAGCACCGTAAACGCGCCAATGAAATTGCCAGCATGACCGTGATAGGTGATGTGGCAGGCCGTGATGTGGTGCTGATTGATGATATATGTGATACCGGCGGCACCCTTGCCAAATCGGCGGCCCTGCTTAAGGAAAAAGGTGCCCGAACCGTGCGGGCATTCTGCACCCACCCCGTACTAAGCGGCAAGGCATTCGAAAATATTGGCGACAGTGTACTGGAGGAACTGGTGGTGTGCGATACCATTCCGCTGCGTCCCAATGCACCGGATAAAATTACGGTGGTAAGCGTGGCCGACCTGTTTGCCGTAGCCATCCGCAATGCATTTGAAAACAAGAGCATTCACAGCTTGTTTGTGCATAGTCATCGCAAATGACTTTTATACGCTATTGAGTGATCATACCTGCCAGGGGCAGAAAAAGCGGGAGGCTGCAATGCCTCCCGTTTTTGTTGGTTGCCTGTGAAAAAGCCTGTGTATGCCTATGTCGTGGCAATTTTTCCTTTGGGGTATTCGAATACCTGCTCAAGTCAAAAGATCATACCCGGCATGGTGGCCGGTAGTGGTGCAGGTTTGGTATGACCGCCCGGATGCCATCATGCAGCAGATGTGCAGGGATTGTAAGGATTGTAACATATATGCGTTTGTGCATATGCGTTAATGCACAGTAGTTTCAGGCTGTGCTGAATAGATGGGGTTGATGATCCGGTTTATTCGATAAGCACAAAGGCTGCCCAGGCAAAGGGCGGATATTTGGCACGCATGGTTTTGCGTGCTTTGTCGAAGGCTGCCCGCGCCGTGGTGCCGTTCAGCAGTTCCTGGTAGAACAAGGTCATCAGCTCCTTGGTTTCCTCATCCGGTACCTGCCACAGGCTGAGCAGCATCATTTTGATGCCGGCCATTTTCAGGGCACGTTGCAGGCCAAAAACGCCCTCGCTGTCCTGCACCTCGCCCAGGCCGGTTTCGCAGGCGCTGAGTACGGCCAGTTCTGTACCCTGCAGGTTCATTTGTGCCATTTCATAAGCCGATATGATGCCGTCATCCTTGCCAGACACGGCTTGTGCCTGTTGCCAGTATTGGTTGGCGCCGGCCAGTACAATGCCACTGCGGACCAGGGGATTCTGCTCCGCGAAAGCGGTGACAGCATCGCTGCCGGACACACCGTTATCGGGTTGGTGGGGCAGGTCGGGCAGGAAATAGCCATGTGTGGCAATATGTAGCAGGGAAGGGGCCTTATTATTCAGCCGCTTCAGTGATTCTTCTGAAGCATCCATGCCGGTGTTGGATTGGTAGGGTATTTTCTTTTCTTTCAGCAATTGCTCAATGGCGCGGATTTCCTTTTCTGTTCCCGGCAGGGCTTCCCATGGTTCCGTGCCGGCAGGGGAGCGGCCAAACTGGGCAAACCCTTCCAGTACCGCCGACCGGATGCGGAAGCTCGTTTTGCTCCGGGAGGCAATCTGCCGTACCGACATATATTGGTGCAGTTCCAGGCTGTCAGCCAGCAAGGAACCCTCACCGGTGGGCAGGGCTGCAAAGGCCAGCTTGTGCAGGAGGCCGTCGGGGGCAATGCTCACCCGCGTAACCCCCTGCAGCTCACGCTGCATGGGTTGCCAGATCAGCCGAAACAAACTGTCGCCTGTAAAGGTGGGACCGGCGTTGATTTTGCCTTTGATGCTGCTGCGGTAGAGCTTGTTGATACTGGCTTCCCGGCTGTCAGACCGGCCGCCGGTCAAACACCATTGCACGGCCTTTTCACTCCCCAGCGACACCAGGGAGGGCGGCCCGCTCTTACGGATGATGATGGCCGCATAGTACAGGCTGTCTGTATAGTATTGGTTGCCAAACTTGGGAAAGCGAATGAACTCAATAGCAGCCTCGTTGGGTTCCAGGGCCTGCTGAATCTGCTGCCAGCTGATGGCCTGGCGGGCAGGTGCAACAACCTGGCCTGCCAGGCTGTTTACGGCCTGCTCCAGGTTGTTGGCGCGGATGGAAAGACTGTCTGCCGGATACTGGCGCTGGGCGGCAGGTATGGCGGATTGTTGCAGATAGAGGGAGCGCGTGGCCTGCCAGTCGTCAATGATCTGCTGCAGGTCCGGGTTATTCAGTTGCCTGGCCTGGCGTAACAGGGCCGATGCATTGGTGAGCACAAATCCTTTCAGCCGCAGTTGCTGATTCACCATGGTGCTGATGCGGGCAGCATCCGGTTGCCGGCTTGCCAGCAGCAGGGAGGGCAGCAATTGAAACTGATAGGCCTGCTGCTGCCAGTAAGCCACCTGGTCGCGTTCGCTGAGGGCATAGAGGTTCTGCTCATAGCGGTACATCTGTATCTGCAGCGACTGTTCCTGGTACTGAATGGCCAGTGGCAGATTGCCCTGCCTGGCTTCCAAGGCAGACAGGTTACTGTACACCGTAGCCAGCAGTTCGGCGGAATCGCCGAGCACCTGCCTGCAAAGACCGGCAAGTTTTGTGCCCAGGCTGCGGCCTTCTTCCAGTCGGTTGAGTTTGCTAAATGCCACCAACGCATTATTGGATGATTTCAGGTAAGACAGCGAATGTTGCCCCTGGGTTTTCAAGGCAAAATCCATGGCCTGTCGGGCATACTGCAGGCAATCTTCGAATTTGTTTTGATTCAGGTAGTTTATGGACAGATTGTTCAGCAAGGCACCATACACTGTTCCGTTATCTGAGCGGTTGGGTTCCAGCAGGCCGAGCGCTTTTGAATAGAGCTGCGCTGCACTGGCATAATCGCCCTGCTTTTCCATCAGCAGGGCAATGGTATTGATAGTCATCAACGCATTGGGGGTAGCCAGCATATTTCGCTTCTGGTAGATTTCATAGGCG
>JALOMZ010000277.1 GCA_025455205.1 Chitinophagaceae bacterium
CCTCCTCGCTCAGGCCCCGGGTAACAATCACCATGCGGGTGCTGTCTTTTTCCAGGTCTTTCAGGCATTCCGCCTCGGGCTTGTATTCCGCAATGATCTTTGCGTTGGGGAAAGAAGCCTGGTACACCTTGATCTGCGAGTCGAGCACCGGCTTGAAAGATTCGTCGATGCTCACGCGAAGCACGCCCTTGGTGGGGGTGTCGTTTCTTTCTTCGGCCGCCTCTTCGCCGCCGCCACCGCACCCGGCCAGGCTGAGGCCCAATACCAGGGCCAGGCCAAAACGGCGCCCCTGCAACCAGTAGTGTTTATTCTTCTTCATGATGCCGCCTCCATTGAGATTGTTTATCCAATAAATGGCCCCGGTATGCCCTGAACACGCCATACAACATAAACAGGATGCCGATGGCCCATTGCATGGCGCCGGTGATCAGCCAGCTGCCTTCGAAATAGTCGTAGCCGAGCAGTTTTTCAGAGAATATGATGAAAACGCCGAAAAAAAGCATAAGGAGTGCCATAAAATATTCCAGCAACACCCTAACACTGGGGCCCCTGGTTTTTCTTCTCTGTTGCGCTGCTGCCATAAATTTTTGAAAGGGCGGAAAGATAGCAAATTCACGGAATGCACGCAGTGACAATGGGCATGTAACGGTGGCAGGGGCCGGCAATGCCTGGCCGTTGGCCCTGCCGGAAGGCCGCTAAGCGGCATTGAGTTACATTTGCGCCCGTTAAACTATTTGGCTCATCCCATGAGATTATTGATGGTATGCCTGGGAAATATCTGCCGCAGTCCGCTGGCAGAGGGTATTATGCAGCACAAAGCGGCCTTGGCCGGGCTTGGCTGGACCGTAGAGAGTGCGGGCACCGGCTCCTGGCATATTGGGGAGCCCCCCCATCACCTCTCGCAGAAAACAGCCCGGCAATATGGTATCGATATCAGCGGCCAACGGGCCCGGCGGTTTACGGCGGCCGATATGGAGCACTTTGACCATATCTTTTTCATGGACGAAAACAACCTTGAGGATGCCCGCCGCATGGCCGGTGCCCGCTGGAACCCCCAAAAAGCCAGCCTGCTTATGAGCTGGGTTCCCGAAAGCCCGCATACCGCCGTGCCCGACCCTTATTTCGGAGAAGAAGAGGGATATCACGAGGTATTTCACATGATCAGCCAGGCCTGCGATGCCTTCATAGCCCGGCATACACCCAACAACATTTAAGCAGTAACCTTCCTATATACTATGTCTAAACCATCTTTGCCCCAGGGTACGCGCGACTTCAGCGCCCAGGTAGTTCGCAAGCGTTCCTACATTTTCCAGACCATCCGCCAGGTGTTTGAGCTCTATGGCTTTCAGCCGCTGGAAACGCCGGCCATGGAAAACCTGGACACCCTCATGGGCAAATACGGCGAAGAGGGCGACAAGCTCATTTTCAAGATCCTGAATAACGGGCTAGACAGACCCGAGAAGCACGAGAAGGCCCGGGCCGAATTTGAAAAAGTGCTGGCCGGCAGGAATGTGAAGGAGATCACCGAGCGGGCCCTGCGCTACGACCTCACCATCCCCTTTGCCCGCTATGTGGCCATGAACCATGGCCAGCTTACCTTTCCCTTCAAGCGCTACCAGATGCAGCCGGTTTGGCGCGCCGACCGGCCGCAGAAAGGACGCTACCGCGAATTCTACCAGTGCGATGCCGATGTGGTGGGTAGCAACAGCCTGCTGAACGAGCTGGAACTGGTGCACATTTATGCGGGCGCCTTTTCGAAACTGAAGATCCCGGTAGAAATACGGATCAACAACCGCAAAATACTGGCGGCTCTGGCAGAACTGTGTGGCGGCGCCGACAAACTCACCGATATTACCATAGCCATTGACAAGCTCGACAAGATTGGCATCGACAAAGTGCGCGAAGAGCTGGGTCAGCGGGGACTGCAGGAGGGGCAGATCGACCAGATCAGCCGCTACCTGGGTATTGAAGGCAGCAACCAGCACAAGATGGATCAGCTGCAGGCCCTGCTGGGTAATAACGCTCTTGGGCAGGCCGGACTGGCAGAATTGGCCTACCTCATTGGGGAGGCCGGAACATTGCCCGCAGGCACACAGCTGGTGGCTGATTTCACCCTGGCCCGCGGCCTCAACTATTACACCGGCACCATCTTTGAGATCAAGGCCATGGGTGTACAGATGGGCAGCATTGGCGGTGGTGGCCGGTATGACGACCTCACCGGCCTGTTTGGCGTACCCAATATTCCGGGCGTGGGCATCAGCTTTGGGGTAGACCGCATTTATGACGTGATGGAAGAATTAAACCTCTTTCCGGAGGAAGTGCAAACCGGCACCCGGCTCCTGTTCTTTAACCTGGGTGCCGCCGAAGGCAGCGCTTCCTTCCGCAGCATGCAGGTGCTCCGCAGCCGCGGCATTGCCTGCGAATTGTATCACGAGCCCGCCAAATTCGACAAGCAGTTCAAGTACGCAGAAAAGAAGGGCATACCTTATGTGGCCATGATGGGGGCCCAGGAGCTGGCCACCGGAAAATGTGTGGTGAAGCAGCTGTCCACCGGCACCCAGGAAACACTGGACCTGTCGGCTTTTGAAGCCGGATGGCAGCCTGCCTGACCTAACGGCTTTCGCCGGCTGCCTGCCGGCTCACCCAGAACACACCGGCCACCACCAGCAGGGTGCCCACCGCCTGCTGCCAGCCAAAGGGTTCCTGCAGGAAATACCAGGCCTGGGCAATGGTGATCATGGGCCCGATGGAACTGATGATGGCAACGTTGGCACTGCCAATGGTGCGTATGCCCGCAGATACAAAGTAGGATGGCACCACGGTGGTGAACACCCCCATGAGCAACATGAGCCCATGCACCGGGGCACTGTAGGACAATAACTGGCCAAAGTGATTGCCGGTGAGTACAAAATGCAGGAAGATGCCGGCCGTGGCGCTGATCATGACCACTGCCGTGAACAGGCCTGCCCCGATGCGGGGAATCAGGCGGCCGCTCAGCAAAACATAAAAGGAAAATGTGATGGCGCAGGCGAATATGAGCATGCCGCCCAGCCACACATGGGCCCCGGCCTCCTGCCGGAGGTCGGCGGCAAAGGCAATGGCAATGCCCAGGTAAGACACCAGCAGCGCCCATACCTGGTGCCGCCGGATCCGCTGCCTGAACAGCAGGGCACCAAACACCACCACCAGCGTGGGATAGGAAAACAGGATGACCCGCTCCAGCCCGGCCGAGATGTATTTCAGCCCCCAGAAATTAAAAAAACTACTTATATAATAACCCAGCCACCCCACGCCTATGGCAGGCAGCAACAAAGACGGCGGGAAGAAGGGTTTCCCAGGCTCAGCCGCCCGTGTGCGGCGGTAGCGCAGCCAGTGCCACCACAACATGCCGGCATAAAAAGGGAGGGCATACAGCATGCGCAGCACCAGCACCTCAATAACGGACATGTCTGCCTGCCGGTAGACTAGTTTTGCCAGCACGGCCTTGGCGGCGAACAGGGCCGCAGACAGCAGCACCATCACCACACCTGCCAGGCTTCCGGATGTCTGGATTTTTTTCAGCGCGGCCATTTGCCGGCGAAAGTATACAACCTGTGTGCAAAGCCGGGATGAAATATGCAGGGCCCCGGCGGCAAGTACCTGCCCGCTCAGTATTTGAAGAACAGGTTGGGACGCCACCACAAGATGGCCGGCACATCTTTGGTGCCGGAGAGGTCCATGTCGGCCACCACCACCCTGATGCCGGAAATACGGCCTTCGGGATCGCGCTTGAAGGTGGCGGTACCGTTGTATTCCACAATGCTGAATACATCGGCCTCCACGCGGCTGAGGGTTGCCGATCCTATGGCCGAAGAAATATACAGGGTGGATCCTTCCAGTGATACGGTGGCATCAGGTGCAGGACTGCCTGCCGGAAATACATACCGGCCGGTGTATTCTTTAAACGTACTGTCCTGCTGGGCATTCACCCAGGCGGTGGTGAGCACCACAGCCAA
>JALOMZ010000017.1 GCA_025455205.1 Chitinophagaceae bacterium
CGCAACTGGTAGACGGCCTGGTGTTGCTGGCCCCTGCCCTGGCCCCCGGGGAGGAAAAAACCTATGCCATCAGCTACGTGCTGGAAACACCGCTCTTCAGCTGGGCCCAACCCCGCATGATCCACTCCGCCAACGTGGAAAAGCTGACCCATGAAGCACAACTGCGTGCCATGCTGCCACATTGGAAAGACCTGCAGATACCGGTAACCTATTTCCAGGGAACCGAAGACGACCTGATCTATACCAGCAACGCGCGCTTTGCAAAACAGCAGATCACCAACAGCCAGCAGCTGCACATCACCATGCTGCCCGGACTGGGCCACCTGATCGCCTTCAAGGCCCGTGAGCCCATCACAAAAGCCATCCACGAAATGACCGATGCCGCCGGGCGGTATTATGCCCAGCGCCGACAGGCCCAGCCCGGCAGCACAGCTGGCATACAATAAGTCGAATGGAACAAGAAGGCCCTTGATAGGCGTGACCTGTTTTTTACGCCCTATTTCTTCAAAAAAGCGGATGCTTTTTGTGATAACACCAAAAGTGACAAAGAGCCTCTTTCGTGGGACGCTGCGCAATGCGACAATGGCGACCCATGCCAGCCGCATTCAATTATCACTGGTTTCATCAACCACACACCGTACCTTATCTACATGCCCAAACTTCATCAGCACAACAGCTAATCAGCAGATTAGCACATTGCCATTTGCTCATTTTCACATTTTCCAATTTTCACATTTGCTCATTTGCTCATTTTCTCATTTTCACATTCCCCCCATCAGCACATTAGCACATCAGCTAATCAGCACATCAAAAAGAAATCCCAAACAGAGAAAATCCAAATTCCACGGCCTCACGCAACCCCGGCACACCCATTTCCCATGCTCAACCACACACTCATTTTCTCATTTGCTAATTTGCTAATTTTCACATTCCCTCATTCCCCAAATACCTTGTAATGGCCTCATCCATCGGATCCAACGCGGGGCCGAAATAATGCAGCAGCTGTCCCTGCGGACTCACCAGGTACTTGCTGAAGTTCCACTCCGGCTGCTGGCTGTTCCAGCCGTTTTGTGATGGCTGTGTGAGCCACATGGCTGTGTGAGCCACTGGTACACGGGCTGCCGCTGCGTGCCTACCACATCTCCCTTCTTCATCAGCGGAAAGCTGACGCCAAAATTCAGCTGGCAGAAACTGGCAATAGCTTCATCGCCTGCCGGCTCCTGACGCCAAAATTCAGCTGGCAGAAACTGGCAATAGCTTCATCGCCTGCCGGCTCTTGTCCGCCAAAATTATTAGCCGGAAAGCCCAGCACTGCCAGCCTGTCTTTGTATTGCTGATGCAGGGTTTCCAGTGCTGTATACTGGGGCGTATAGCCGCATTCGCTGGCTGTTTTCACCAGCAGTACATATTTGCCTTGCAGCGATTCGAACGGAAATGCAGTACCTCGGCTGGTAATGGCCAGCAAGCTGTGGAAGGGAACCGGGCTTTCGGCTGTGGCCATAGGATTGGATTGAACAGATGAACGGGCCTGTTTCCGCTGCGCACGCATCAGCAGCGGGTATATCAGTTTCAGGATGCGTTGTTTGATGGTCATGCAGGAATAACGAACAGAGTGGAAAATTGTTAGGGAACCAATTAGAACAGGTTGGCACAACCAACCGGATCTGTTGATTCCAAACACGGATGCAGAGAAAGCATGGTACCATCAGAAATAATGCTTCCCGCCAATACCCAGGTGCAGCACATTGCTGATGTTGTTTTCCTCCTGCAGGCGAAGCATTTCCTGTTTGGGATAGAAGATGGGCTCATCGCTCAGGTCAAAAGTGCCGTAGTGCATGGGAATGAGCTGTTTCGCTTGCAGCTGCTGCAGCACCACCAGCGCATCGGCCGGGCTGGTATGTGAGGGATGCATGAACCACTCGGGTTTGTAAGCGCCGATGCCAATCATGGCATAGTCGATCTTAGGGTAAAGGGCGGCAATATGTTCAAAATGCGTACCCAGGCCAGGCCGCGGCGGTTCCAGTGCTTGGCCGGCAGGTAGGTCACCGAGAAATCTTCTTCCAGGTTGTAGCGCTGAAACCAGCCGGCTTCCACGACAGGATTTTTTATACCCCACCGGCGCAATAACGGGGCAATGCCCAGTCCGGTGAGGATCATGGCCTTCGGATTGAGGGTGGTCAGGATCTGCAGGCTGCGCTGGTCGCAGTGATCGCGGTGGTTATGGCTGAGCAGTATATAGTCGATATGCCGGAGGCGGTCAACCGCTACAGGTAAGGGAGTATATCTCTTTATCTGGTGTACCACCACCGGCAGCTTGCCCAGGATGGGGTCTGTGATCAGCTGCTTGCCGTTCACAGTAATGAGAAAGGAAGCATGCCCTAGCCAGGTGATGCCGGTATCGGTATTGGCAGTAAGCTGATCATCCTGCATAATCTCAATGCCATGGTGCTGCTTCCGCTTGAGCGGCTTCAGGGGTTTCTTCTCTGCCTGCCACTTCAACACCTGCCAGTAGTTGCGCTGGGAGGGGCCGTCGAGATTCACATACTGGTTCTTCTCGTTCAGGGGATTGCCCTGCCAGTTGTTGATGATAAAAGGCAATGCCGGATTATGGGTAGGCCTGGGCATATCAGCAGTTGAACTGTCTTAGGTGATGGTCTAGATGTTTCCAGATGAGCCGGCCCCAGTAATTTTTTCCCATGCTGCCAAACAGGGGATGGGTGGCCCTGATATCAGGTTTGCGAATCACCGCTTCCAGGGCATGCAGCAGCAACTGTTTTTCGGTGAGCATGTCGCCTACCGCCGGATGGCTCTTGTGCGCATCCATGGAGGGCGCTGTGGGTGAGCCCTTGGGCCAGGGTATCACAAATATGGCCAGCCATTTGAAAGGTTGAAATCGCAGCATGGTGTTCATCACCTTCACCGGAGACGGCTGCAGTACAAACTCCAGCTGCTGGCGGCAGTGCCAGCACATCTCCTGCGGGGTCATGGTGCCCCATTGACGGGGCGAAGTGGGCTGCACGCTCGCTATGCGCGCAGCGATGCGTTCCTCTTCGTTGCTGTTGAATATGGTGCTGGCCATAGAAAGGATAAACTGGATTTACCTGTCAAATCTCGTGTTTTTACCAGCCGGCAGTGGCAGAAATAACCCACAGGGCTGAACATCCCTGCCGCTAGCGCATCAGCCTGCGCAACACCGATACGTACCAGTTTTTATAAGGGGCATACCACAAGGGCGCATCGGCCCAGGTGGGCGAACGCATGATGCTTTTCATATGGGAGAAAGCTTCAAAGCCGTATTTGCCGTGGTAGCCACTGAGGCCGCTGTACCCTACGCCGTTGAAGGGCAGGTGCGAATTGCCCAGGTGGATCACCCCGTTGTTCACGCATCCGCCGCCAAAGCGTATGCGTTCCAGGAAGAAACGTTCCGTGGCCTTGCTGCGGGTGTAGACATACAGGGCCAGCGGATAAGGATTGCGCTCAATGATTTCCAGGGCTTCCTCATTTTCCCGGTAGGTGAGCACCGGCAGTATGGGTCCGAAGATCTCTTCCTGCATGATGGGATCATCCAGGCTTACATTGTCCATGATGGTGGGCGCCATGTACAGCTCATCCATGTCGTGCTCCCCGCCATGCAGAATGCGGCCCTGCGAGAGGTACGACTGCAGGCGCAGGAAATGCCGTTGGTTGATGATGCGCCCGTAATCCGGACTGGCTTTGGGATCGCTCCCATAGAACTGCACAATGTATTTCTTCAGCGCCGCCACCATTTTATCCTTTACACTCTCGTGCACCAGGAGATAATCAGCCGCGACACAGGTTTGTCCCTTATTGAGGAAACTGGTGAACAGCACTTTGCGGGCCGTATAGTCAATAGGGGCATCGGGCGCCACAATGCAGGGGCTCTTGCCGCCCAGCTCCAGGATGACGGGCGTAAGTTGTTTAGCAGCAGACTGCATCACCTTACGGCCCACCACTGTGCTGCCGGTAAAGAACACCATATCCAGGTGATGCTTTTCAATCAGGTGTTCGCTCACCAGGTGCCCGGGTCCGGTCACCACCGCCACAAATTCCGGCTCAAACACCTCGCCAATGATCTTGCGTACCACGGCCTCTGTGGCCGGCGCCTCCTCCGAGGGCTTCAGGATGGCCGTATTGCCGGCGCTGATGCTGTTGGCCAGGGCCGTCATGAGCAGGATGAAGGGATAGTTCCAGGGACCGATCAGCAGGGTGACACCACGGGGCTCGGGCTGAATATAGCTGGTGCTGGGAAAGAACAGCAGCGGTGTGGGCTGCCGGCGGGGTTCCATCCAGGCCCGCAGGTTCTTCTCCATGAGGCTGATCTCCTTGTACACTGGACCGAGCTCAGTGCCAAAAGCTTCAAACTCGTTTTTGCGGAGGTCGGACCGCAGGGCCTCGGTGATCTCTTTTTCATGCCGCTCAATGGCTTTGCGCAACACACCCAGCTGGCCTTTGCGGAATGCATAGGAGCGGGTGGCGCCGCTTTTAAAGAAATCGAGCTGCGCAGCGTACAGGCGGCCCAGTTCTTCGGGCGAATGGCTGAGCTGTGCCTGGGTAGCAGAAGTGGTAACTGTCATGGCTGTCAATGCGGTATATCAGGTTAATGACTTTGAAGATAAGAACAAGCGGCAGACCCCAAGGGTTGAGATAGGCTCAGCGCACGCCCATCACAGCGGCCATAGTGACAATGCCTTCCAGCAGGTAACTGATCAGTACGTTTTCATTTTCTGCATGCTGGTTATTATCGTAGTTCACAATGCCAATGGTTACCGGCGGCGACTGCAGGATGGTTTCAAACATGTATAAGGGAAGGCTGCCGCCCAGCGTGGGTATTTTGATCACTGGCTCAGCCGTGGTGGTCTGGATGGCCTTGATCACCTGCTGCGCAATAGGCAGGTCCATCGGGGTTTTCTGTGCCGGGTATCCGCCTTCTTCCATTACCAGTTTGGCTATCAGCGGGTATTGCTTCCTTTCTTCCATGGAGGGTTCATGATCCACAACGTGGTATCCCCTGCTTTCAATGAAGCGCTTCAGCTTGCTGAATTGTCCTTCCACGGAATTGCCTTTCACCAGGCGCAGATCGAGGGCGGCCGTGGCTTCGGCGGGAATGATATTGCTGGCCATGGCCCCTACATTCATAGCGGCGAAACCATTGATGTTCAGGGTGGGAATATTCAGTAGCTCCTGGAAGCTGCGACCGTCGCCATCCGGCCTTATCATGGCCAGCTCCTGACTCAGGGTGCCCGCCACATCGGGGATGGAGCGGATCGCTTCTTTCTCGGCTGCAGACAAGGGCACCACATCATCATAAAAACCCGGAATGGTTACCATGCCTTTGTCATCTTTCATGGAAGCCAGCAGCTGGGCCAGCCGCATGGCTGCATTGGGTGCCCAGTTGCCATAATTGCCACTGTGCAAAGGACGTGCGGAGGCATACACTTTGAGTTCGGCATTCACATCGCCCCGCACACCAAACACCAGCTGCTTGCGGCCGCTTACATGGCGGGGGCCATCGCAAATGATCCAGAGATCAGCTTTAAGGGGCTGCTTGTACCGCTCGAAATACCTACCCAGGTTAATGGAACCAGCCTCCTCCTCTCCCTCGAATATGAATTTGAAATTGGCTGCCGGCTTCTGCCCGCTCTTCACCAGCATCTCATACGCTGCAATAATGGCAAACACCCCCGCCTTGTCATCGCTGCTGCCCCGGCCATAGATGCGCCAGCTATCCGGAATAGTGGCGGGCAGTACATTGCCGGATACCATCTGCCCGCCCCGATCGAGTCGGTCGGTGGTGATTTGCGGTGTGAAGGGAGACAGCCCCCTGGCCCACTGTGCCGGGTTCACAGGCTGTCCGTCGTAGTGCGCATAAAAACCAATGGTAGTAGTGGCACCGGCTGTCTTCACTTCGCCGTACACCAGCGGGCTGGATCCCTTTACCGGCAGCGTAAGCACCTGCGTGGCAATACCCCGGCTTTCCATCATGTTTTTAATGAAGGCTGCATTGTGATGGATGTTCAAACTGTCGCCCATCACATTGGGTATGGAGAGGAATTGCAGGTATTCCTGCAGGAGTTGGTGCTGCCGCTCTGCCACCTGCCGGCGGATGGTTTCATTTTGTGCCAGGGCCACCTGGCTGGTCAGGAGCAGGAGCAAAGCAAGTAATCGCATATCCCTTTTTGTTAATGCAGGCAAGCTAAACATTAGCCCGCGATTTTCATGGACGGCGAATCTTGTAATTGCCCAACCCTGTCAAAACAGCAACCCTTAACGCAGCCGGGGTGACAAATGTCATCAGATTCCAGTAACCTATTGGGTAGCTTGTAAACAAGCCTGTGATGGCCTTAAACGGCATAAATGCCGCCTCCGGGACAGGATTCATATAGCCCTTCAATGCCCTATAAGTCATGAAAAAACATCTCGCCAAATCCGCAGCAGGCGGTAAAAAGTCAACCACAAAACCCGCCGCTCACAAGGCGCATCTTCACAACGGGCAACCAGCCAGCCCATCGCTCTCCAGCTTCACCCGATCGGAGAATTACAAGATGGGCAAGGCCCTGCGGGAAAAATGCCCCCACGAATCACATGCCATCTGGAAACCAACTGCCGGCCGCCACAACCCGGTACAGCTGGTGTTGGATGCCAATAAGGGCCGCATGCCCGATCTGCTGCCCATGCGGCATGGACGCATGGCCGCATCGCCATTTACCTTTTACCGGGGCGCCGCGCTCAACATGGCCGCCGACCTTTCTACCACCCCTTCATCCGGCATCATCATACAGTGCTGCGGAGATGCGCACCTGATGAATTTTGGCGGATTTGCTACGCCGGAAAGGCGGATCATTATGTCTATTAACGACCTGGACGAAACCAACCCGGCACCCTGGGAGTGGGACCTGAAGCGACTGGCCACCAGCTTTGTCATTGCCAGCCGCAATAACGACCTGGGCGAAACCACGGCCAAAGAGATGGCGGAAGCATGCGTAAAATCGTACCGCGAACACATGCTCGAATTCAGCCAGATGAAACCCATGGAGCTTTGGTACTATGCTTTTGATGCCGAAAAGCTCATAAAGTCAATTGATGACCCGAAGATTCGCAAGATCGGCGAAAAGCGGCTCCGTAAGGAACAGGCCAAGGCCAAAACCCTGCCCGAAGAAATGTTTCCCAAGCTCACCTCCAGCGGAACCTATGGTGTGAGGATACAGGACGAACTGCCTTCCATTTTCCACGTGACCGGGGCCGATCCGGCGCAGATGGAGGAAAACCTGCAGGAAGGCTTCCGAAATTACAAGGCCACCCTGGCACCGGCCTACCAGGTGCTGCTCAATCACTACCAGCTCCGGGACATTGCCTTCAAAGTGGTGGGTATCGGCAGCGTAGGCACATTCTGCGGCGTACTGCTTTTGATGGATGCCGATGGCAACCCCTTCTTCCTGCAGGTGAAGGAAGCCCGGGAATCGGTACTGGAGAAATATGCCGGCAAGAGTGTTTTTGAAAACCACGGCCAGCGCATCGTTAACGGCTACCGGCTGATGCAGCCCTACAGCGATATCTTCCTGGGCTGGACGCACGGCCAATTAGGCAACCGTGATTTCTTCGTGCGGCAACTGCGCGACATGAAGATCAAATTCTATGTAGAGATCTTCGATAAGAAAATGATGGAACTGTATGCCGACTGGTGTGGCAAATGCCTGGCACTGAGCCATGCCCGCTCCGGCGAATCGTCCAAACTGGCCGGCTATATGGGCAAGGGCGACAGCTTTGACAAAGCCATTGCAAGCTTTGGTGTGGCCTATGCCAATCAAAATGAAAAAGATTATATCCAATTCAGGAAAGCGGTAAAGAGCGGCAAGGTGGAGGCCGTATTTGAAGAAGCATAGGGAAGCAGCAGGTAATTGAGGGAACGGCTGCCCCTCATTGGTGCCATGGTTTGGTAAGCGCCTTCCATATCTTTATGGTATGGCCCTGTAAAGCCTTGCAGCGGAGGTAGCAACAAGCCAGCACCAAAAACCAGCCTATGGATTTTCAAACCCGCAAATGGGTGAAACCCGAAGACCTCAATCCCAACCATACCCTTTTTGGTGGCCGCCTGTTGCAGTGGATCGATGAAGAATCGGCCCTGTATGCCATGGTGCAGCTGCAGAACCCGCACATCGTTACCAAGTACATTTCGGAGATCAATTTCATCAGCGCTCCCGTGCAGGGCGATATCATTGAGATTGGCCTGGTGGTAACGACCTTCGGGCGCACCAGCCTCACCATGCGCTGCGAAGTACGCAACCTGCAGACGCATCAACCCATTTTAAGCATCGACAAAATTGTGTATGTGAACCTGGGGCCCGATGGGCGTCCGGCGCCGCATGGCAGGAGCCTCGATTGACCCGAATGCGGCCATGACCAACCCCAATCATGATGCCGGGGGTAACTGTTCCCGTACCTTCTTAGGCAGTGAAGCCACTACCAGGTCGTAGGAATGGCGCACCCATTCCAGCAAGAGTTTGTGGGGGATACTGCCATCCATCACCACTGTATTCCAGTGTTTCTTGTTCATGTGATATCCCGGTAATACTGCTGCATAGCGTTCGCGCAGCTCTATGGCCCGTTCCGGATCACATTTGAGGTTCATGCTTTCAAAATCATCCACATCCGTGAGCAGGAAGATCTTTCCGGCCACCTTGAACACGAGGGTGCTTTCGTCGAAGGGAAAGGATTCCGTTACGGCGGGCAGGGAAAGGCAGTAGGTGCGCAATTGCTCCAGGTCCATACGCAAAGATGAACCATGAAGGTAGCAGCTAACGGTAAAAAAAGATACCTGCCAGCCACAGCATGCGTGGGATGGCAGGTATGCAAAAAAGTATGAAATGCCTGTGCAGACGGGTCGTCAGTCTTCAAATTTCTCCGGCCGCATCATGGGGAAGAACAGCACGTCCTGGATGCTGGGCTGGTTGGTCATGAACATGCAGAGGCGGTCAATACCAATGCCGATGCCCGAGGTGGGCGGCATGCCGTATTCCAGGGCGCGAAGGAAATCGTAGTCGATATACATGGCTTCATCATCGCCACGTTCCATCAGGCGTACCTGGTCTTCAAAACGCTCGCGCTGGTCAATGGGGTCATTCAGCTCGGTGTAGGCATTGGCCAGTTCCTTGCCGTTCACCATCAGCTCAAAACGTTCCACCAGTCCGGGTTTGCTGCGGTGCTTCTTCGTGAGCGGGCTCATCTCCACCGGGTAGTCGATGATGAAGGTGGGCTGTACGTAGGTATGCTCGCTGGTGGCGCCAAAGATCTCATCTATCAGCTTGCCCTTGCCCATGCTGGGGGCCACTTCAATATTCAGTTGCTTACATACTTCGCGCAGCTGGGCTTCGTCCATGCCGCTGATGTCGATGCCCGTGTTTTCTTTGATGGCATCGAAAAGGCTGATACGGCGGAAAGGTGCCTTGTAGTTGATCACCTTATCGCCCAGCGGCACTTCGGTAGTGCCGTGGAGGGCAATGGCTATGCGCTCGAACAGCTGTTCGGTCACTTCCATCATCCAGAAATAATCCTTGTAGGCGGTATACCATTCCAGCACGGTGAATTCGGGGTTATGGGTGCGGTCCATGCCCTCGTTGCGGAAGTTGCGGCTGAACTCATACACCCAGTCGAAGCCACCCACAATGAGGCGCTTGAGGTAGAGTTCATTGGCGATGCGCATATACATGGGTACATCCAGTGCATTGTGATGCGTGATAAAGGGCCGGGCAGCAGCGCCGCCGGGGATGGCCTGCAGCACAGGGGTATCCACTTCAATGGCGCCCTTCTCATTGAGAAATTCGCGGATGGTGTTTACCAGTTTGGTACGCTTCAGGAAAACGTCCTTCACATCGGGATTCACCACCAGGTCGGCATAGCGCTGACGGTATTTGAATTCGGGATCTGTCACCTCATCGAATACATTGCCTTCCTCATCGCGCTTCACCACCGGCAGGGGCTTGAGGCTCTTGGCCAGCAGCGTGAGGGACTGGGCATGTATGCTGATCTCGCCGGTTTTTGTTACAAATACAAAGCCGGTAACGCCAATGATATCGCCCAGGTCGAGGCCCCGTTTCACCAGCAGGTCCCAGCCGCTCTTGTCCTCGTCCGGATACAGGTCATCGCGGCGCACATAGAGCTGTATGATGCCCTTGCTGTCCTGGATCTTGATGAAGAACACCTTGCCCTTGTCGTTGATGCTCATGATGCGGCCGGCCACGCACACGTTGGCGTAGTCGTCCTTTTTCTCCTCGCTGTAGCCTTCGCGGATATCGGTGGAATAGCTGTTCACGGGATAGAGGGCCGCGGGATAGGGCTCGATGCCGGCTGTTTTCAGGGCTTCGAGTTTTTCGCGGCGGATGATCTCCTGCTCACTCAGGTGGGTACTCATAGTGGAAGGTCCTTTGCTGATTTGGCCGGCAAAGGTAAGGATGTTGCGGCAAGGGCAGGGAAGGCCTGCCGCCGGTGTTCCTGTTTCCGTAAGCCTCAGCGGGTGGCAAGCTGCTTCATGGAATAGGCCGACAGCTTGCGTTGTATAAAAGCAGGTATCAGGCCGGACATGGTCTTGAGCACCCGGTTGAGCCGTCCGGGGATAATGATCTCCCGTCCCTGCAGGGCCCGGTCAAGCGTATAGCGGGCCACATTGCCCGGTCGCTGTACCATCTGTTGGGAAAACCAGTTAAGCTGTCGGTGAAGCTGGTAGTTGGAGGTATTGGTAGTCATGGGTCCGGGACAGAGGATGCCCACCTGCACGCCGGCCGGCGCCAGTTCCAGGCGCAGGGCCTGGCAAAACTGCCGCACAAAGCCCTTGGTGGCAGAATAGCAGGTCTTGCGGGGCAGCACATAGAATCCTCCGAGGCTGCTCACGCAGATGATTTGCGAGGGGGCATTTCGCTTCAGGGCAGGCAGCAGGGCCCGGGTAAGGGCCACCATGGCCGTGCAGTTCACCCCAATCATCTTGCGCATATAATTCCCATCGGTGTCTTCGAACAGGTCATTTTGGGGAATGCCTGCGTTATTAATGAGCAGGCGCAGCGACAACTGCCTTTGCTCCAGCCTTTCCAACACCAGCTGTTCAGCACCCACAGCCAGCAGGTCTGTCTCCAGCACTTCTGCCTGCACGTCAAAATTCTTCGCAATGAAAGCGCCCAGTTCGGGCAGGTGCAGGCCGGGCAGGTCTACCAGCAGCAGGTGGTAGCCGCGGGCGGCACATTCCAGGGCAAAGCTGGTGCCCAGGCCACCGGAGGCGCCGGTGATCACGGCACAGGATCCGGGGATGGGAGATAAATTTTTCATAGGAAAGGTTTATGCCTGCTGAATACTTTGAATGGTCTGCCTGAGTCCCTCTTCCAGCGGCGTGATGCGGTAGCCCAGCTCACGGATGGCCTTTTCGCAGCTGAGCAGGCGGTTGGAATACAGTTTCCGCACAATAGCATGGGTGGCAGCCGGCGGCCTGCCGGTAAGGGCCGACCAGATTTCAGATACCCCGGCCACGGTTTCCATCACCCAGCGCGGTACACCTATGCAGCGGCGGTGCAAGCCGGTGATCTTTTCAAGGGTTTGGTAGAAGCTCAGGTAATCGTGGTTTTCGCCGCCCAGGATATAGCGGTGTCCGGCGCGCCCCTTTTCCATGGCCAGCAGGTGGCCTTCCAGCAGGTCGTCCATGAACACATAGTTGCCGGCATAGCGGCCATCGCCCGGCACGAGGTAGAAGCTCCGACTGAGATATTGCGCCACCAGCTTGTTCACGGGGTTGGTACCGCCAGCCGAATGCCCGGGGCCATATACGCGGGGCGGGTTCACAATCACGGTATGCAATCCGCGCTGCGCTGCTGCCATCACTTCCTGCTCTGCCAAGTGCTTGGTGATGGCATAATCCTCATCAAAGGGTTCCAGCTGCGGGTCGTCTTCGGTGATGGGGGTGCGGATGGAGGCGCTGAACACCACGGCAGATGAGGTGAAGACCAGTTTCTTAACGCCGGCCTCTTCTGCTGCCCGGATCACCAGCCGGGTTCCTTCCACATTCATCCGGAAAAAAGCGTCCTTTTCGGGATGCCACATCCGCGCCAACCCTGCCAGGTGAAAAACACCATCGCACCCCTGCATGCCCCGGCACATGGCATCGGCATCAAAAAGATGAGCAGGCCACCATTGCAGCCCAGGCGCCTCCCAGGGCGGATTTTCGCTGCGGTACATGGCCACCACATCATATTTATGCTGCAGCAGCTTGCCTATGAATTCCTTGCCTATATAGCCGGTACCGCCTGTTACAAATACTCTCATAAGGTTGAATTGACAACGGATGAACGATTCTTCTTTGCCAGCAGCGGCAGTTCAAAGCCCAGGGCCAGCCACAGGTGCGACACCCAGGCAAACCACAGGTGGCCGGTCCAGAGGGTGACGGCACAGAGCAAGAGCCCAAAGGGTATGGCTGCCAGTATCTGTTGTACGTTTTTGTTTATATGAACCAGTGCATACAGCGCCGTATTATACAGGATCACCAGGTGCAACGGCTGCGAGGGCAGGGCGGCCTGCAGGAGGTAGCCGCGGAAATAGGACTCATAGAGGAACAGGTACAATACCCATATGCAGGCGTAGACCAGCAGGACCTGCAGTGACATGCCTGCCAGGGGATAGGCTTCCATGCCCTGCGGCACACGCCGGGCCAGCACCCGCCGCTGCAGGGCATACAGCACCCCGATGACGCCGGCAACCAGCAACAGATCTGACAGTTGTACAGGAAACTGGGAAGCCCAGCGGAAATCAACAGAGAATTGCCGGGACGCGTGGCCAGACCAGGCTGCCAGCAGGAATATGCCAATGCCCCCTACACGCGCTGCATGGGCAGCCTCCCAGGGCTTTGCCCGGCGCCGAAGCCACGCCCATTCCACTATCCAGGCTACCGCCAGGTTCAGGAGGGCAGGGACGGCAGGAAGCAACCAGTAGAATACAAGATCAACCGGCATATGCAGGAGATCCCGGCGGCCGTCAGCCAAAGGGGCAGATCACACAAATACAAGTCAACGCCATGAGCTGAACAGTCCGTGACCTTCCTTTAAATATACTTATTCCTGCTGCAAAGAACAAATGCAGCCGGCAAAAGAATACCTGCATCCCGCGTTAAGCGTTTTCAGGGTTTCTCCTGCCGCACCGGCAGCAAAAAGGTTTCCGGGGTATAGCCATTTACCATGAAGCTGTGGCGGGGACCAACAGACAGGGTGCCGCCATCCTTGGTGTACACGCATACCGCGCCACCGGCACCGCCAAGATAAGCGCCATAGAAAGGTGGCCGCATCACCTTTACCATGGCAATGTCGGCCGTGGGCACCATGGCCAGGGTTTGGGCATCCACCTGCATTTCATTAAGGAAGAAAAAGGTTTCGCTGCCCTGCCATTGGGCCGTGTAATTCATCATGCCGGTGCCAGCCGGTTCAATGCGCAGCCCCGGCACACGCCCGCGCAACCATTCCAGGATGTTGATCCAGCCCAGGAACTGCTGGCTGCCCAGGCCATCAAACTGATATGCATCCTGCGTTTTGAACAGGGGCCCCACACGGATCTCCTCAAATTTTTCCAGGGGCGTCTTCTTCTTACCAATCACTTCCACGCTCTGCAGGGTGCCTTCTGCTTCACCGGTAAAAAGGCCCCGGTTGAAGCGGTATTCCTTTGCCACGGGGCCGGCCTCCACCTGGCCTACGGTAACCATCAGGGTGGTCTCATCTACCGGCACAAAGGCAGAATCCAGCGACACATCAAGTTCCACCTCGAGGTCATTTTCCCGGTTGGGCCTTATGGGCGCAAAGTATACGCGGGCCCGGTCGGCAAACAATACCTTGCGGATGGCAAACTCCTTCTGCTCATTGAGGGTGATGGCCTGCGACAGCAGCTCGCGGTCGGGCAGCATCATGGTCAGCTTTACCTGCTTGTCCTTGTAGGCCAGGCTGAAATGCAAAGCATATACATCAGCGGGCATATGCGCTGGGAGGATGAGATCGCCCAGCGCCTCACCGGCCAGCATGGGATAGCGCAGGCGCCATACGGCCGTGTGGTGCACATCTTCCATCCAGAGGTTGAGGGTGGCGTTCCTACGGGACAGTTGCCAGGGCTTGTACATAGCTGTGAAGCTGAGCGTGTCGCCGGGCTGAAAACCCGGCTTATTCAGCGTAACAACCATTGTGTCCTGCGCCAGGGCAGCCGTTCCAAGTAATAGCAGTATTGCAAGAAAATTCCGTTTCATGGTGTGGGCATCTATCTTCTGAAAACAAATTAAAGGAAAGCAGAACAGCCCCATGCAGCAGCTGTATAAAGTTTTGTTAGGGATGTATTGGGTATTTGAAAATCGCTCCTCATGCTTGCCGCCCTTCATTATTCCTTAACCACCGCTTGACCTTTTCGTAATGCAGGCCTAACATTACGGTAACGCCGGCGGGGGAATTTTGAGAAACACCCCACATGCAAAAACGTCCGCTCGACGTGGTGGTTCTTTCTGATGTGCACCTGGGCACCTATGGCTGCCATGCCACGGAACTGCTGCAATACCTGCGCAGCATACAGCCCCGCCTGCTCATCCTCAATGGCGATATCATTGACATCTGGAACTTCAGCAAGCGCTATTTCCCGGCCGACCACCTGGAAGTGATCAGTGAGATCTGCCACCTGGCCAGCACCGGTACACGCGTGGTGTACATCACCGGCAACCACGATGAGCTGCTGCGAAAGTACAGCGACCTCACACTGGGCAATTTCCAGATTGCAGATAAGCTGGTGATGGAGATCAACGGCAAGATGTGCTGGATCTTTCACGGCGATGTGTTCGATGCCACCACCAAGGGCTGGGCCAAAGTGCTGGCCCGGCTGGGAGGCAAGGGATACGACCTGCTCATTTTGCTCAACAGCTTCATCAACTGGACCCTCCGCGCTATGGGCCGCGACAAAATGAGCTTCAGCAAAAAAGTGAAGGCAGGCGTTAAGAAGGCCGTGGCATGGATAGACAATTTTGAGCAAACAGCCGCTGAGCTGGCCATCGAAAAGCACTACGATTATGTGATCTGCGGGCATATACACCAGCCCCAGCACCGCGTGGTAACTACCGAAAAAGGATCGGTGGTATACCTCAACAGCGGCGACTGGGTGGAAAACCTCACCGCCCTGGAATATGAAGGCCAGGAATGGGCCCTCTACCAGTTCGACCCATCAAAGGTATCGGCCCCGCAGGCCATTAGGCGGGAAAAACCACAACCCAATGTGGTGAGTGAGGAAGTGATGCTCTACATGCACTCGCTGGTAATGGACTATTCCGCCTGAGCCTGCCTGTCATGGAATGCAAACATACCCTCACTTATAATATATAAATTATATTATTTATATGCAAATATTCTATGCCGTTCAGGCTACCGGCAATGGTCATATAAGCCGCGCCCGGCAATTGATGCCCTACCTGCAACAATATGGGGAGGTGGATGTATTCCTGAGCGGCGCCAATGCCATTATCAACGATTTTGATTTCATCACGGCCAAAGCCTGTGCCTCCCGGGGCATCCCTTCCGTGCAGTTTGGTCACCAAGCCAGCTTTATGAGTGCGCACACGCCCCGGCCGCAAACGCGCAGCCTGGTGGGCGAACTCATCCTGCGGCAATATGCCCCGGCCACGCATTATGTGGGACTGCACTTTCTGCCTTATGACAGTTTCATCTTCCCGCCCGTGATAAAACCATTTTTTCTTCAAGCCCAACCACAGGATCAGGGGCATATCACCGTTTACCTGCCGGCCTACCAGCAGCACTGCCTGGAATCGCATTTCCGCAGCCTGCCCGATATTCACTTCCACTGGTTTCTGCCCGGTACCAAAGGCATAGTTCGTCAGGGCAATATCACCTTTTACCCCATTAGCGAAGAGGGCTTCAACCGCAGCCTGCTGCACTGCCATGGCCTCATCACCGGTGGCGGGTTTGAAACCCCGGCCGAAGCGCTCTACCTCGGCAAGCGCCTGCTGAGCATACCCATACGGGGTCAATATGAGCAGCGATGCAATGCCGCTGCCCTGGAACAACTGGGCATTACCGTACTGGAAGATGCCGATACCCCGCATTTTGCGCAAGACATCCGGCATTGGCTGAACAAACCGCAGGCACCCTACCGGCAGCAGGCCAACGATATAGGTCACACCCTCGAACACGTGGTGAGCCTGGCCGCACAACCCGCCCGGGATGCCGTGGCCTGACAATCCGGTGAATAAAAAAGCCAGCAACGGTGGTTGCTGGCGAAAAAAGAATTTATTCATTCCTGTTGGGCGGAATGACAAAGGCTTTGCGCATCAGGCGCCTGTGAACTGCCGCAGGAAACGCACATCGTTTTCGCTGAACAGCCGCAGGTCTTTTACGCCATACTTCAGCATGGTCACCCGCTCAATGCCCATGCCAAAGGCAAAGCCGGTGTACTTGTTGGGATCGATGCCGCAGTTCTGCAGCACATTGGGGTGCACCATGCCACAGCCCAGGATCTCCACCCAGCCGGTATACTTGCACACATTACAACCCTTACCGCTGCAGATGAGGCAGCTGATGTCCATTTCGGCACTGGGCTCGGTGAACGGGAAATAAGATGGCCGGAACCGCACTTTCACCTGCTGCCCGAACATTTCCTTTACGAAGAAGTACAGCGTTTGCTTGAGATCAGCAAAGCTCACGTTTTCGGCTATATACAAACCCTCGATCTGGTGGAAGAAGCAGTGGGCACGGGCGCTGATGGTCTCATTGCGGTACACACGGCCGGGCATGATGAGGCGGATGGGCAGCTGCCCCTTCTCCATTTCCCTGATCTGTACGTTGCTCGTATGGGTGCGCAGCAGCCAGGCAGGGTTCTGGCTGATGTAGAAGGTATCCTGCATGTCGCGCGCCGGGTGGTCTTCGGGCAGGTTGAGGGCACCAAAGTTGTGCCAGTCGTCTTCCACCTCCGGACCATCGGCCACGGCAAAACCCAGGCGCTTGAAGATGCTGATCATCTGGTTGCGCACCAGGCTGATGGGATGACG
>JALOMZ010000278.1 GCA_025455205.1 Chitinophagaceae bacterium
CACAATATCGTCGGTGGAAATTTCGTAAGCCGTCATCTCGTCGGGCTTCAGCCATACCCGCATGGCATATTCGCGCATGCCCATGATATCGGCAAAACCCACGCCATCAATACGCTTGAGTTCAGGCAGCAGATTGATATCGGTATAGTTGTAGAGGAACTTCTCGTCCATGGAAGAATCGGTAGACAGCATGTTGAGGTAGAGCAGCATGCTGTTCTGCACTTTTTCTACCAACACGCCCGCCTTGATCACTTCTTCGGGCAATTCGTCGAGCGTGGACGACACCCTGTTTTGCACGTTTACGGCCGCCACTTCCGGATCGGTGCCCGGCTTGAAAATGATCTGGATTACACTGGTGCCGTCATTGCCGGAAACCGATGACATATAGGCCATGCCGGGCACACCGTTGATGGCGCGTTCCAGCGGGGTAACCACGGCCTTTACGCAGGCTTCAGCGTTGGCGCCCGTGTACTTGGTGGTTACATTCACCTCCGGCGGGGCAATATCCGGAAACTGGGTCACCGGCAGCTGGGTCATGGCCAGCACGCCCAGCAGGGTGATGATCAGGGATATAACGATAGACAGGACTGGCCTGTGAATGAATTTGGCAGTCATTCCTTGTAAGATTTTTTATGAAGCGTTGTGGCTTACTGATCAGCCAGTGCCCTGAATGATTTTTGCTCGGGAATAACCTTGTCGCCTTCCTTTACCTGCTGGATGCCCTCGTAGATGATACGGTCATCCTTGCTGAGGCCGGCAGTGATCACATACATGTGCGGGAAGCGGTAGCCCACGGTAACATTGCGCATACGTACCACATTGTTCTTGTCCAGCACATATACAAATATTTTCTCCTGGATTTCGAAGGTTGATTTCTGTGGTATCACCAGCGCGTTGTTGAGCTCGCTGTTGAGCAGCACCTTGCCGGTAGAACCATGTCGCAGCAGGTGATCGGGGTTGGCAAACCGGGCCCGGAAGGCGATGTTTCCGGTGCTGATGTCCATCTCGTTTTCGCTGGTCTCGATCCTGCCCTTATATGGAAACACCTGGTTATCGGCCAGCACCAGCCCTACTTCTTCCTCCGTGCCTGCCTGGTGCTTTTTCCGGTATTCCAGGTAATCCTTTTCCGACATATTGAAATAGGCAAACACCTCATTGTTGTTGGAGATGGTGGTGAGCAGGTCTCCTTCGCGCACCAGGCTGCCGCGCTTGTTGGGAATCCGGTTGATGACACCGCTGAACGGGGCCCGAACCTCACCAAAGGACACATAAACGCCTGCAATGGAAACCGCCGACTTCACTTCCTCAATCCTGGCCTTGATGGCTTCTACCTTGGCTTCGGCCATTTCCAGTTCGGAATTGGAAACGATATTCTTCGATACCAGCATCCGGGTGTTCTTCAATTCCACTTCAGCCACCTTCAATTCGGCCTGCACACTCTTCAGTTGGGCGTTGGTCTTGAGGAGCTCTTCACGGGAGCGGCGGTTGGTGAGGGTAAACAACAATTGTACGGCCACAACCGGCTTGCCTTCATCCACATGTATTTTGTCGATGAAAGCAGCGTCCATCCTTGATCGTATCTCCACGTTCTGGACAGACTGGATTTCAGCAATGTATTCCCGGGCGTATACGGTATCAATGATTTCAGGGGAAACCACAATGAACTTTCCTGGTGCGGCCGCCGCCTGGTCTTTTTGAGACTTACAGGCCGAAAGGGTTAGCAGGGCTGCCGCCGGCAGCCAAAACAAAAGAATGCTGTTCTTCAGCATGATCAATAGTAATTGGGGGATATGATAATAGAATGGTAACCGGTGTAACACCGGCATGCCGTTTCAAAGCAGCGCCCGCAGGCGCCGTTGCTGTAAATGGAGATCAGGCCTCCGGAGGCGGGGTAGAGATATCAAAATGGGCTTCGCGCAGCGAATTGGTGACATGGGCCCAGCGCTGTGGTTCGGTCCAGCAGCAGCGATGCAGCATCAGGTGCTTTTCGTATCCGTTGTGGTGGCTGTAATCGGCGCTCACCGGTGTTTCCAGCTGCTGTTCGCCTTCGCCGTCCTGGTCTTCTGGTGTTTCATCCAGGTGTTCCATGGCCACTTCATCCACCCATTCCACCAGGGAGTTCACCTCGTGGCAGGCATGCCCAATGGTGTCCGGCATTTCATGTTCCGGCAGCCGGGGCAGGAACATGGATCCGTTCATATGAACCAGGAGCATTATGATGGTGAGCAGGTATCGCACAGCGGCCGCGAATATAGCCAGAATCCGCAGTAGAAGAGGGCCAGGGGCAGGTGCTATGTTTTATTAACAGTCTATTACATGTACAGCCTGGCTGGTACATTTCTGTCATTTCCCGCTCCGGGATAAAGAGTGGTTATTAAAACCGATGCATGGCATTACTAATGCCTGCAGGCAATAACACTCGACCGACATCATCATCCAAATAGCCTTACATTGTAAACTAAAATATTGCTGTAATGATTTTGCGAATCCTTACCCTGTATAGTTTGGCCATCATGGTTATTGGTTGCGGGCGCCAAAAGACATTTCCCCCTGGCTGGGTGGATGAAGATCGGCTGCTGCAAGCCGATGCAGAGCCGGGCAACTGGATGAGCCTTGGGCGCAACTTCATGCAGCAGCATCATTCGCCGCTGGAACAGATAAACCGCGAAAACGTATCGGAACTGGGCTTAGCCTGGGAATATGCCACAGAGGCGGTGCGGGGAAAAGTGAACCGTGGCCTGGAAGCCACTCCCATTGTGGTGGATGGCATCATGTATACATCGGGATCCTGGAGCATAGTATTTGCGCTGGATGCCAAAACCGGCCGGGAAATCTGGCGCTACGACCCGAAGGTGGATGGCAACTATGCGCGACGGGCCTGCTGCGATGTGGTGAACCGGGGTGTGCAGGTATGGAAAGGCAAAGTGTATGTGGGCACCCTGGACGGCTACCTGGTATGCCTGGATGCCGCCACCGGCAAGCTGCTATGGAAACAGGATACGTTTACCGACCGCACGGCATTTTACACCATAACAGGCCCGCCACAAATGGCAAAAGGCAAAGTGATCATTGGCAATTCGGGTGCTGAATTTGGGGTGCGGGGATACGTAACAGCCTATGACGCCGAAACCGGGAAATTCGCCTGGCGTTTCTACACCGTGCCCGGCGATCCCAAAAAAGGTTTTGAGCACCCGGAAATGGAACTGGCCTCCAAAACCTGGGATCCCAACAGCGACTGGCAGGCAGGCGGCGGCGGCACTGTGTGGGGCGAAATGGCCTATGATCCCCAACTCAACCTGCTGTATGTGGGTACCGGCAATGCCACCCCCTATCCCATCTGGTACCGCAGTCCTTCGGGAGGCGACAACCTGTTCCTGGTATCCATACTCGCCATTAACCCTGACAATGGCAAAATGGCCTGGCACTACCAGACCACGCCCGGTGAGATCTGGGATTTTACCGCCACCATGAATATGGTACTGGCCAACCTGAAAATTGGCGGCCAGGAAAGAAAGGTATTGATGCAGGCACCCAAGAATGGTTTTTTCTACGTTTTGGATCGCACCAATGGCAAACTGATCTCCGCCAGAAAATTTGTTCCGGTAAACTGGGCAGACAGTGTGGACCTTGAGACGGGACGGCCTGTGGTGAACCCGCGATCATGGTATAAGGATTCAGCCAAATACATTTTCCCTGGTCCCGCTGGCGGGCACAGTTGGCCACCCATGAGCTACAGCCCCCAAACAGGCCTGGTATATATACCCACTGCAGACCTTCCGTTTGTGTATGAGAATGAACCCAACTACCGTTTCAGGCCGGGCAAGGATAATATGTATGCCCGGCAGATTTCCGCGCCCTTACCTTCAGACTATGCGCATTACGCCAAAGGATGGCCTGAGCCGGAATATGAAGTGCTGAAAGCCTGGGATCCGGTAGAGCAGAAGGAAGTGTGGCGGGCTCCTTATCCCGGCACACAAAATGGCGGCACACAGAACGGCGGCGTCTTGTCTACCGATGGCAAGCTCGTTTTCCAAGGATCCTCCACCGGCCACCTGCTGGTATACGATGCAGAGAACGGCAAACTGCTGAAAGACATATTTACGGGTACGGGTATACAGGCCGCCCCCATCAGCTATGAGGTGGATGGTGAGCAGTATGTAGCCGTTATGGCCGGCTTTGGCGGTGCTGTATTATTCTTTCCCGGCGAGCAGGATGCAATAGCCAAATACCGCAACGAAGGCCGCATATTGGCCTTCAAACTTAATGGAGGCACCACCCCACTGCCCCGCGAACAAATGCGCACAGATACGGTACCTGCACCACCAAACATGCAGATCAACGCGCAGCTGGCCGAGCAGGGCAAAGCCCTTTACAGTTCTCTTTGCGTGCATTGCCACTCCTCCTTTGGCAAAAACCATTACAGCGAGTTGCCCGACCTCAGCGCTATGTCGGCCACCACGCACGAGTGGTTCAGCGATATACTGCTGCAGGGCAAACTCAGCTACTATGGCATGGCCAGCTTCAGCGATGTATTATCCACCCGGGAAGTGGAAGCCCTGCATCAATTCCTGGTATCGGTACAACAGCAGCGTTACCGCGAACAGCAAGCCGGAAAAGAGAAACCCTGACTACCGGCACGCCCTTGATATCCATATCCCTGATAATGAGAAGCCCCGCACCAGGGCGGGGCTTCTGCTTTACCGGAAATCCATTCACTCCTTATCCAACATGTTCCGG